>JAUSBC010000003.1 GCA_030652215.1 Sideroxyarcus sp. | reverse complement strand
CCTGCCACTCGCGCGGATACCACGAGTTCTGCACGGCACGGAACACGCGCTCGGGGTGCGGCATCATGATGCTGAAGCGGCCGTTGGGCGTGGTGAGCCCGGTGATGCCCTGCGGCGAACCGTTGGGGTTGAGCGGGTAGGTGGTGGTCGGCTTGCCGTAGTGGTCGACATAGCGCAGCGTAACCAACGGTTGCGCGTCGTGCAGGCGCTTGGTGCCACCGAAGTCGGCAAAACCTTCGCCGTGCGCAACTACGATGGGCATGCGTGAACCTGCCATCCCGTCGAACAGGATGGATACGGACTGCTGCACTTCCACCATGACGAAGCGCGCCTCGAACTGCTCGGACTGGTTGCGCCCGAAGTGCGCCCAGTTTTCCGCACCGGGGACGATCTCGTGCAGGTTGCTCATCATCTGGCAGCCGTTGCATACGCCCAGCGCAAAAGTGTCGTCGCGCTTGAAGAAGGCTTCGAACTCGTCGCGCGCCCTGGGGTTGAACAGGATGGAATTCGCCCAGCCCTCGCCCGCACCCAGCACGTCGCCGTAGGAGAATCCGCCGCACGCAGCGAAGCCCTTGAAATCGGAAAGCTTCACGCGGCCGCTGATGATGTCGCTCATGTGCACGTCCACGGCGGCAAAGCCGGCGCGGTCAAAGGCGGCAGCCATTTCAACCTGGCCGTTTACGCCCTGCTCGCGCAGGATGGCCATTTTGGGACGGGAAGTCAGCAAAGCAGGCGCTACGCTCTCGTTAAGGTCGTAGGTCAACTTCACATGCAGGCCGGGGTCTTTGGCATCCAGCGTGCGGTCGAATTCCTGCTGCGCGCAGGACGGATTGTCGCGCAGCATCAGCAGTTGGTAAGTCGTCTCGGACCAAATGCGGCGTAGCGCGATGGCGTTCTCGCTGAACAGCTGCGTCTTGCCGCGCGTGATGTTGATGCTGCCGCTGGTGTTCAGGCGTGCCACTTCGTGCACATTGGAACAGCCCGCCTCTTCGCACAGCACGAACAGATCGGCCAGGTCGTCGCGGTGCACTTGAACCAGCGCGCCCAGTTCTTCGTTGAACAGCACGGCGAGGTCGTCGCCCTTCAGTTCGTCCAGGCGGATGTCCAGACCGATGTGCGAAGCAAAGCTCATCTCGCACAAGGCTGCCAGCATGCCGCCGTCGGAGCGGTCGTGATAGGCGAGCAACTTGCCGTCGCGGTTGAGGCGCTGGATGAGATTGAAGAAAGTCTTGAGCTTATTAGCGTCATCCACATCCGGCGCCACATCGCCGGTCTGTTTGTACACCTGCGCCAGCGCGGAACCGCCCATGCGGTTCTTGCCCGTACCCAGGTCGAACAGCAGCACAACGGTGTCGGTGTCGGGAACGAGTTGCGGGGTGAGCGTTTTGCGCGCATCGCTGCAGGGGGCGAAGGCGGTAACAATGAGGGATAACGGGGCGGTGACGGCTTTGCTCTGCTCGCCCTCTTTCCACGTGGTCTTCATCGACATCGAGTCCTTGCCCACCGGGATACTGACGCCGAGCTGCGGGCACAGTTCCATGCCAACGGCCTTGACGGTATCGAACAGCGCGGCGTCTTCGCCGTGGTGTCCGGCGGCGGCCATCCAGTTGGCAGAGAGTTTGATGTCGCCGATCTTGTCGATCTGCGCGGCGGCGATGTTGGTGATTGCCTCGCCGATGGCCATGCGGCCGGAGGCGGGGGCATTGAGCACCGCGATGGGGGTGCGTTCGCCGAGTGCGTAGGCCTCGCCCAGATGGGTGTTGTAACCCATCAGCGTGACGGCCACATCCGCCACCGGCACTTGCCACGGTCCGACCATCTGGTCGCGCGCGGTCATGCCGCCCACGGTGCGGTCGCCGATGGAAATGAGGAAGGTCTTGTCCGCCACGGAGGGCAGGCGCAGGACACGCTCGATGGCGTCTTTCAACACGATGTTGGTGCTGTCGAATGCGGGCAGCGCCACGTGTTCGCGCGTCACTTTGCGCGTCATCTTGGGCGGCTTGCCGAGCAGCACGGACAGCGGCATATCCACCGCGTTGTTGCCGAATTCTTCGTCATGCACCACGAGTTGGTCTTCGCGTATGGCCGTGCCCAGCACGGCGAACGGGCAGCGCTCGCGGTCGCACAGGTCCTTGAACTCCAGCACGCGTTCGACCGGAATCGCCAGCACGTAGCGCTCCTGCGCTTCATTGCTCCAGATCTGCATCGGCGACATGCCGCGCTCCTCGGAGGGCACGGAGCGCAACTCGAAGTGCGCGCCCTTGCCGCCGCCGTGCACCAGTTCCGGCAGGGCATTGGAAATGCCGCCCGCCCCCACGTCGTGAATGGAGAGGATAGGGTTGTTGTCGCCCATCTGCCAGCAGCGGTCGATGACTTCCTGTGCGCGACGCTGCATTTCGGGGTTGCCGCGCTGCACCGAGTCGAAGTCCAGGTTCTCGGCATTGGCGCCGGTATCCATGCTCGAGGCCGCACCGCCGCCCAGGCCGATCAGCATGCCGGGACCGCCCAACTGGATCAGCACCGCGCCGTGCGGCAGGTCATGTTTATGTGTGTGCTCGGCTCGAATGCTGCCGACGCCGCCCGCCAGCATGATGGGCTTGTGGTAGCCGCGCATCTCGCCGTTGACGCTTTCTTCGTAAGTACGGAAATAGCCGGCCAGATTGGGACGGCCGAATTCGTTGTTGAAGGCGGCGCCGCCGAGCGGGCCGTCGATCATGATCTGCAGGGGCGTGGCGATGCGGCCCGGCTTGCCGTAGGGATCGGTTTCCCACGGCTGCTCAAAACCGGGAATATTCAAGTTGGATACCGAGAAGCCAACCAAACCCGCCTTGGGCTTGGAACCGGTGCCGGTAGCACCCTCGTCGCGGATCTCGCCGCCGGAACCCGTCGCAGCACCCGCAAACGGCGCGATGGCGGTGGGGTGGTTGTGAGTCTCCACTTTCATCAGGGTGTGGGTGAGTTCTTTGCTGAAGGCGTAAGCACCGCCTGCGCGCGGATAGAAGCGCTCGATCTCGGCGCCTTCGATGACGGAGGAGTTATCCGAATACGCGACCACGGTGCCTTCGGGATGCAGCTTGTGCGTGTTGCGGATCATGCCGAATAGCGAGATGGCCTGCTGTTCGTCGTCGATAACCCAGTCGGCGTTGAAAATCTTGTGGCGGCAGTGTTCGGAATTGGCCTGCGCGAACATCATCAACTCGACATCGGTAGGGTTGCGCTTGAGCTGGAGGAAGTTTGCCACCAGGTAGTCGATCTCGTCGGCTGAAAGCGCGAGGCCCAGCTTGCGGTTCGCGGCTTCCAGCGCGGCGTTGCCGCCGCCGAGAATGTCCACGGTGGACAGCGGCTGCGGCGTGCCGTGCCTGAATATCTTTTCTTCGACACCGGCGATATCGCCGGTCACCGTTTCGGTCATACGATCATGCAGCAGCGGCAGCACGGCATGTAATTCCGCATCCGTCAGCGGTTTGCCGCTTTGGGCCTTCAGATAAAACAGCACGCCGCGCTCGATGCGCGTAACTTGGGGCAGCGCGCAGTGGCGGGCGATATCCGTGGCCTTGGTCGACCAGGGGGAAATGGTGCCCAGACGCGGCACAACCAGCAGGCTGAGTACCTTGCCCTCAAGCTGCGGCTCGCCCGCGCTCTTGTCCAGGCCGAGCAAACGATCCAGCAGGGCCGCATCTGCCGGAGCAAGATCGGCGGAAAGCTCGGTGAAGTAGCAGTGGCGGGTATCTTCGAGGGTAACGCCGGACTGGGTGGCGTTCAGCGCGGTGCGCAGCTTGTCGAGACGGAAGGCGGAAAGGGCGGATTTACCTATCGAGGTACGGAACATGACTTGGTCACTTAAAGGCGTTAACGACAGGTTGCAATTATAATGCAGGCGACCTCCCAAACTCAGGAAAACAACATGGCAAACCCCCGCCCCACCCCCATCGCCCGGAAGCAAGTGGCCGCCTTCCTCAAGCCGCGCCCAGCGGACAGCAATAAAGGCATGTTCGGCACGGTGACGGTTATCGGGGGCAGCACGGGCATGGTCGGGGCGGCCCTGCTGGCGGGCCGGGCGGCGCTCAAGCTGGGCGCGGGCTGTGTGCATGTGGGACTGCTGGCCGACAACGCCCCGGTCGTGGACGTGAATCAGCCGGAGTTGATGCTGCATAACGCCGGGGACGCCCTGAAGTCGACCAAACCAAGCGTCTTGGTCATCGGCTGCGGCCTCGGGCAAAGCCCTGCCGCGCAAAAGGTGTTGTACGACGCCCTGCTGCTCGATGTGCCGCTGGTGCTGGATGCCGACGCGCTCAACCTCATCGCCCTGCGCCCCGACCTGCGCGCCATGCTGCATATGCGCAAGGCCGCAGCCGTGTGCACGCCGCACCCCGGCGAAGCCGCGCGCCTGCTGGCCTGCAAAGTGGAAGACATCCAGAAAGACCGCCCTGCTGCGGCACTGGCGCTCGCCAAGCGGCTGAACGCCAGCGTGGTGCTGAAAGGTGCTGGCAGCCTGTGCGCCACGCGCGACGGCAAGCTGCACCTCAACCAGACCGGCAACCCCGGCATGAGCAGCGCGGGCATGGGCGATGTGTTGAGCGGCATCATCGCCGCTTTGATCGCGCAGCGGCTGACGGCCGATGAAGCGCTGCTGCTGGGTGTGCACCTGCACGGCGCGGCCGGCGACGAATTGGCCAAGCAGCAGGCAACGCTGGGCATGAGCGCGACGGAAGTCACGGAATGGGCACGCTGGCTGTTGAACCGGTGGAGTCCGCAATGACAAAGGTAGCCACGCAGGTTGGGCAGTGCGAATGGGTAACGGCACAGCCGTTGGGAACCCATCGGCCTCCCCCTTGCGGGGAAAGCAGAGCGTGCCCAACATTAATAATGATGCATTGGTTTGTTGGGCACGCTACGCTTTGCCCAACCTGCAGATCATCTTCAATTCCCCGCTACAATTCGCGCTTATGACAAACATCCTCTACCGCTATCTGATGATCATCGTGGCCTGCATCTCGCTGCTGATCGGGCTGCAGGTTCCCAATTTCGTCGACCAGTACCAGAAGCGCGCGGATGCGCACCTGCGCGAGGTGAGCGTCAACCTGCTGCCGTTCCAGGAAATCGCCAACAAGTATTTCGACGGCGACATGAACAATCTGATCGAGTTGCACCGCAACAGCGCCGAAAAGCCCTTCCAGGAAGAAGGCCAGGCAATCGAGCAGATGGTCGCGCGCAAGCTGCGTTTCGAGGCAGCCCTCGCGGCACTGAACACCAGCCTGCCCATGAAGGCGCTGCATGTGCTGCTGCACGGCGACAAGGAATTGCGGGACGAGGCGCTGGCGCAATACACCTATGCCGTGCCGTTGAATCAGGACGCGCTGATATTCGGCGCCTGTGCCGCGCTTGTCATCCTGCTGCTTGCCGAACTGTTGTTTGCATTCTTGCGTTTTGTCGCCAGAAAACTATCTTCCAGCCCTGCCACTCCCTCTCAAGCACAATGACCTACCCTATTGATATCAGCGAAGAAGCTGGCGTCCGCTATTTGCATTTCGGTTCGCTCTGGATACAGGGCGCAATGCGCATCGCGCGGCCCTGGCACCTGGAACTGGACTACACCAGGGAGATGATGGCGAGCTTGCTCATGCGCGACGACTCGCGCTTTCCGCGCAAGGTGTTGCTTATCGGACTGGGCGCGGCTTCGCTCACCAAATTCCTGTACCGGAATTTTCCGCTATCAAAACTGACGGTGGTGGAGATCGAACCGCGCGTGGTGGCGGCGGCGCGGCAGTTTTTCAAACTGCCGGACGACCCGAAGCGGCTGAACATCGTGATCGCAGACGGCGCGCAGTTCATCGCCGAAAACGACAAGTCTTACGACCTGATCCTGGTGGACGGTTTCGACGAAGCCGCGCGCCCCGGCGAACTGGACTCGCTGCCGTTTTACCAGATGTGCCGTGCACGGCTGAACGACAACGGAGTGATGGCGGTAAACCTGCTGGGGCGCAGCCGCGGCTATGCGGCCAGCCTGCAACGTTTGCGCGACGCATTCGATACGCGCGCGCTGGCTTTCCCTTCCTGCGAAAGCGGGAATGTGATCGCGCTGGCGGCGACCGGCGCGGACATCCGCATCGGACTGGAAGACCTCAAGGAACAGGCCGAGACATTCAAGGCGGAAACCGGATTGAATCTGCTGCCGACCCTGACGCGCATTGAGCAGGCGCAGACCTGCCCGGGCGGTGTGTTTTATCTCTGACACAAAATTTTCACCGGAGCGCGGGCGTTTGTGTTTAGAATTAAGCACGCAAGGAGGATGCATCCAATTACAAGTTACATTCCCAAGTCGATGAACCTCATTCTTGAAAGGTAGTAATCATGGCCACATCCAAAACCACCGTCGCAAAAAAACCGGCGACCACAAAAGCGGCAACCAAGCCCGCAGTCAAAAAGACCACGACCGCAGCAGCAACCGCCAAGACGGCTGTCAAAACAACGACCACCAAGACCGCGACAACCAAAACTGCTGCCGCCAAAAAGCCCGCAACTGCTGTAAGCAAAACAGCGGCGCCCGCCGCCGCGAAGAAAGCCGCACCCGCCAAGGCTGCCGCAAGCAAGGCAGTTGCTACACCGACACCGGAGCAACGTTACAGAATGGTTCAGGATGCGGCGTATTTCATCGCCGAGAGGAACGGCTTCAAGGCCGGCTCTATGGATTACTGGATTGCGGCCGAGGCCGAGATCGAGGCTGTGCTATCAGGCAAGAAGAAGTAATTCCTATTTCTTCGCGCCGGTCGTCCCCGCTTCGACGACATAGCGCACGTAGGGCAGATCCAGCCCTTCTGCGGTGATCACGCCCAGCAACTGGTTGGCGTGTTTGTCTTCAAGCACGAATTCGACCTGCACCGGCAATTCGCCGGCCAATTCGAAAAAGCTGTCTTCATGCAGGTGGCCGTGCCTGCCGTAACCGGCAACGGCACGGAACACCGAGCCGCCCGGTACGCCCAGCGACTTGGCCTTCTCCAGCAGCCATTCCTGCAGCAGTTTTCCGTGGTGGTGATGTTTCTCGGTCAGGTAGAACTTGAGATAGACACGATTCATCTTGCTCTCCTTATTGTTGCATCCATTTGAATGTCTGCATCCCCAGCACCGTCATCAGCAGCGAACCGCCGAGGTGCGCCGCGATGATGGCTGTGCCCCACGCATATTGCCCGCGCAGCAGCAGCGTTACGGTCTCGGCCGAGAAGGTGGAAAAGGTCGTGAGTCCGCCCAGAAATCCGGTGATGATGAACAAGCGCCATTCCGGCGACAGGCTGGCGTTCTGCATGAAATAGGCAACCGCAAGACCGATGAGATAACCGCCAACCAGATTGGCAGTGAGCGTGCCCAGGGGCAGCTCGGGCACGGCCGGATTGAGCCACAAGCCCAAGGTCCAGCGCAGCCATGCACCGATGGCAGCACCCAAACCGATTGCGAGGAAAGCGTAGAACGTCATGGCCAGATTGTAGCAGGCGGAATGGAATTTGTAGGGTGGGCACGTCCTGTGCGCCCACGCGGTGTGCATAAATGTGCTCCGCATGGGCACCGAAAACGTGCCCACCCTTCTACAGCCTGCTGGCTGGAAGACATCACCCATCGCTAATCGTAGGTTGGGCAAAGCAAAGCGTGCCCAACGTTTTGAGGGAAACCCGGATACGGGCGAGACCGGCAATATTGAAGCGGGGGAATGACGCGGGGTGTTGTTTATGACGGCATTGTTGGGCACGCTACGCTTTGCCCAACCTACGGCGGCGGAACAATGCCACGCAATTTGAAGCAACGCGTGTTGGGCGTACCGTCCAGCTCGTATTCGTTGAACTCGCGACAGGGACTGGGGCGGTTTTCGTAGATGGCGCAGGAGACTTCCTTGCCGACCTCGCCGCGCAATGCTGCACAACGCGGCGGGTAGCTGTTGGTGCCTTTCATGCACACCATGTGTTCGTGCACCTTTTCGGTGTATTCGACAGGAACAATGCCGCCCGGCGCTTCGCTGCATTCGCCCCAATAGAACGAGATGCGGTAATAGGCGCAGCAGGCGCCGCAGGTCATGCAGGGATTTGCACCGCTCATTTTTGAACGATTTCTCCCCACAGGTCATGCTCGTCCGAGTCAGTGATCTTCACCGTCACAAACTCGCCCACTTCCAGATCCTCGCCGTCGATATACACCAGGCCGTCGATCTCAGGCGCGTCGGCCGCGCTGCGCGCGACCGAGCCGTCTTCGTCCACATCGTCCACCAGCACGGTGATGGTCGTGCCGACCTTCTTCGCCAGTTTCGCGGCGCTGATTTCTTCCTGCAGATACATCAGGCGCGCGAGGCGGTCTTCCTGCTCATCGGGATCAACATGGTCGGGCAGCGCATTGGACGCAGCGCCTTCCACCGGCGAATACTTGAACGCGCCCACGCGGTCGAGTTGTGCCTCCTCGATGAAATCGAGCAGTTCTTCGAATTCCTCTTCCGTCTCGCCGGGGAAGCCGACGATGAAGGTGCTGCGCAATGCGATGTCCGGGCAGACGCTGCGCCACTGCTGGATGCGCTTGAGCACGTTCTCGCTGCTGGCCGGGCGCTTCATCAGCTTGAGGATACGCTCGTTGGCATGCTGGAACGGGATATCGAGGTAAGGAAGGATCTTGCCCTCCGCCATGAGCGGAATGAGTTCGTCCACGCTGGGATAGGGATAGACGTAATGCATGCGCGTCCACACGCCCAGGCTGCCCAGCGCGCCGGCCAGCTCGATCAGGTTGGTCTTGAGCGGCTTGCCGTTCCAGAAGCCGGTGCGATATTTAACATCCAGACCGTAGGCCGAAGTGTCCTGCGAGATGATCAGCAGTTCTTTGACGCCGGATTCGACCAGTTTCTCCGCCTCGCCCATCACGTCGTGGATCGGGCGGCTCACCAGGTCGCCGCGCAGCGCCGGGATGATGCAGAAGGTGCAGCGATGATTGCAGCCTTCGGAAATCTTCAGGTAGGCAAAGTGCTGCGGCGTGAGGCGCACGCCTTGCGGCGGTACGAGATCGGTATAGGGGTCGTGCAGTCGCGGCAGGTGCTTGTGCACCGCATCCATCACTTCCTCGGTGGCATGCGGGCCGGTGACGGCGAGCACCCTGGGATGCGTCTGCTGCACGATGTCGCCCTTGGCGCCCAGGCAGCCGGTGACGATGACGCGGCCGTTCTCGGCGAGCGCCTCGCCGATGGCTTCAAGCGATTCCGCCACGGCACTGTCGATGAAGCCGCAGGTGTTGACCACCACCAGATCGGCCTCCTCGTAGCTCGGCGTGATCTCGTAGCCTTCCGCCTGCATGCGCGTGAGGATGAGTTCGGAATCGGAGGTGGCCTTGGGACAGCCCAGCGAAACGAAACCGATTTTGGGTGTTGCTTTACTCATGCTTCATTCCTTTGTCCATTCATACTTTCCTGCCGTTCCAGCGCCGCATCCACCAGCGACAGCGGGTCTTCGATCGGTTCCAGATGCGTGGTCAGATGGCTGAACGGAACGACCGCGCGGATATCGGCCTCGATCCGTTCGACCTCGTCGTGGCCGCGCTGCACACTCCATTCGCCCGGCACCAGCACATGCAGCGAGATGAAGGCATGCCTGCCAGCCTGGCGTGTGCGCAGCGCGTGAAAATCCAGCCCCTGCTTGCGATAGCCTGCCAGGATCGCTTCGATTGCCCCGATCTGCTCCGCCGGGATCGCTTCGTCCATCAGGCCGGACGCCGAGCGTTGCAGCAACTGCCATCCCGTCCACACGATGTTGACCGCCACCAGCAGGGCCAGCACCGGGTCCAGCCACAACCAGCCGCTCACCCAGACCAGCCCCACACCGACGATCACACCGGCCGAGGTCCACACGTCGGTCATCAGGTGTTTGGCGTCGGCTTCCAGCGTGATGGAATTGTAGGCGCGCCCCGCCTTGAGCAGTTCGCGCGCGGCCAGCAGGTTGATGACCGAGGCTATGACCGACACCATCAGGCCGACGCCGACTTCCTCGATTGCCTGTGGATGCAACAGGCGTTCGATGGCGGCATAGGCAATGCTGAAGGCAGCCAGCAGGATGAGGAACCCCTCGAACGCGCTGGAAAAATATTCCGCCTTGCCGTGGCCGTAGGCATGCTTGTCGTCGGCGGGCTCCGCCGCCAGCGATAGCATGGCCAGCGCCATCAAGGCCCCGGCCAGGTTGACGAAGGATTCGAGCGCGTCGGACAGCAGGCCGACCGAGCCGGTGAGCCACCAGGCGATACCCTTGAGCAGGATGGTGGCGATGGCGGCCGCGATGGAGAGCCATGCATAACGCTTCAATTGCGGGGTAGTCATTTTGCGGACGGACTCAGATGTGCACGAGGTGCCCGGTCAGCGCTACCGTACCCACGCCCAACAGGATCAACGACACTTGCTGCACGGTGTCGCGCAACTGGGTGCGCTTGTGCAAGCCGGGAATCAGATCGGCCACCGCGACATAGATCATGCTGGCCGCAGCCACGGCCAGCAGATACGGCGTCGCCGATTGCATCTCCTGCAGTGCGGAGTAACCCAGGATGCCGCCGATCAGCGTGGCAAAACTGGAAATGAGATTGAGCTGGAAAGCACGCGCCTTGCTGTAACCGGAATGGATCAGCACGGCAAAATCGCCGACTTCCTGCGGGATTTCGTGCGCGATGATGGCCAGCGCGGTGACGACGCCGACTTGCCAATCCGTCATGAAAGCCGCGGCGATGATGACGCCGTCGATGAAGTTATGGAAAGTGTCGCCGACGATGATCATCGTTCCGCTGCGGGTGTTGCCGTGTTCGGCGTGGTCGTGCGGCTCGTGCGCCTCGCAATGCTCGTGGTGGCAGTGGCGCCAGATCAGCACCTTTTCCAGTGTGAAAAACACCAGAATGCCCATCAGCACCGTGCCGCTCACTGCGCTCGCGCTGTGCGCCTGTTCGAACGCTTCGGGGAGAATGTCGAGAAACACAGCGCCGAGCAACGCGCCGATGGCGTAGCTCACCAGTCCGCCCAGGTATTGCCCGCGCGCATTGAGCGCGAACAGCGCCGCCGCTGCCACGCTCAGGATGCCGCCCAGCAGGCTGGCGGATATGATCCAGGCCAAGATACTCATGCCAAAAAACCGGAGTCAGGAAAGGGCGCGAATTATACCCAGTATCACCGGGCGGCGCCGAACTCCGGTTGCTTGTTGTAGTACTTGAAGCTTTCGCGCAAACGCGCGGCGACCCGCTCGGACACGTTCTCGTAGGCGACGCCGCATATGTACTTGTCGTCCTCCACGCGCAACCAGCTGATCTTGCCCTGCAGTTTGACCGGCTGCTGGTTGCTGTATTCCTTGAGGTCTTCCTGCGGCAGGTACAGTTCCAGTTCGACGGGACTGGTCCGGTCCAGCTTCTTGTTCATCTGCAGGCGTATGCCGGTCATGCTGAAATCCAGGCTGCAGCATTCCACGGAAAGATCGCCCTGCGCCGCCCGCACCAGCAGACGATTGGCCGCGCGCGGCGCGGTGCGCTTCTCGTGCTGCTCGGTCTGGACGGTTTGTTCGTGGTTAAAAGTGAACCCCGCCATCAACTGGTTCAGCTTGCCCGTGACCTTGTGCAAGCCGTCGCCGATGATGGCCGTGGTCTCGACCTTGTCCGAACTTTCGTGCAGCGTCACGAAAAGCTGCTCCAGCGTCTTCTTGAGTACGTCCACATTCCCGATCTGCACACCGCTGGCCTCGGAAATGCCCTTGTTTGCGCTGGCCGTTTCCGCGATGTCGGCCGAAATGCGCTCGATCACCGTTGCCGTCTCGCCGGCCAGCGTCTGGTTGTCGTGCACTTTTCCCACCACCACGTTCATCGAGGCGGTCACGTCGTGCACCTTGCCGCCCAGTTGCGCGATGATGGCCGAGACTTCGCCGGCCGATTGCGTGGTGCGTTCCGCCAGTTTGCGCACCTCGTCCGCCACCACGGCGAAACCGCGTCCCTGCTCGCCGGCACGGGCCGCCTCAATGGCGGCATTCAGCGCCAGCAGATTGGTTTGCTCGGCAATGGCCTGGATGGTGGTGATGATGGCGCGTATCTGCGCCGCCGATTGTTCCAGTTCTCCGATCTTGATTGCCGCCTGATTCACTTCCTGCACCGTGAGATCCATCTCGGCGATGTTCTTCCGCACGATGTTTATGCCCTCGCGCGCCTGGGATGCCGTCGCCTGCGCGCGCACGGTGGCTTCCGTCGCCTGCACCTGCACGCTTTCCGAAATCTGGTGCAGTTGCTGCGTGGCGCTGTTCACTTCGTCCGAGCGGCTTTGCTCCTTGTGCCCCACTTCGGCAATCTCGTGCGAAATCTTGGCGATCTGGAACGCCGATTGCTCCATTTCCTTGCCGCTCTCGTCCACCTCGCGCATGATGTGGTTGAGCTGGGCCAGCACATCGTTGAAACTCTTCTCGAGATCGCCGATCTCGTCGCGCGAACGATGCTCAACCTCTTTGGTCAGATCGCCCTTCTCCACCTCCTTCAAAGCCACGCACAGCGCCCGGATGGGCTTGACGAACAGACCCGCAACAAACGCGATCAGGATGAACTGGAGCGCGAACTCCAGTCCGGACTCCCAGAATGAATTAAATACATACGCGGCATGGCTTGCTTCGAGCTCGCTGATAACCTGCTGCTCCACTCCACCTTTGCGCGCAATCTCCACCATCTGCCCCAATTCGTGCGAGGCCAGCATGCGGTTATAGACCGTGGTGACCATGGTCACCATGAAGAATCCGAACTGCAGCTTCCAGCGGATGCTGAGGGCTTTGAACCAATCGATCATTTGAGTCTCCGGGGCTGATTGCTCGTCTGTTCAGACAGTATCCCTATTGGCGACACGGGGAAGAAAAACTTGAGGTCTGAACGCTGCGCTTCGGTAAAAAAGTGAATTTGCGCGGATTGGACAGGCTGTCGACGCCAAACGTTCGCGCCCGAGGACGCAGGCGCGCCCTCGATCCCGGCGGAAACGGATTTCAATGATGCAGAGAAACGTCCCTGGTCTCGGGCAGGAACAACAACCCGACGACAGAAGCGAGTATCAGCATGCCCACCGGATACCACAACCCCGCCATGGCATCGCCCGCCTGTACCGATAGCAACGTGACCATGAAGGGCGACAGCCCGCCTATCCAGCCCGCGCTCAGGTTATGCGGCACGGCGGCGGCGGTGTAGCGCGTGCGCGCGGTGAAGAGTTCGGCCAGCACCGCCGTCTGCGGGCCGGTGATGAGCGCCACGGCCACGACCGGCACGATCAGCAGCAGGAACAGCATGAAGCTGTTCACCTGTGCGCTATCGGCTTTTTCCGCCCAGCCCTTGCCTTTCAGCGTCTCCTTCAGTGCGTCCGGTTGAAATCCGGCAACTTCCGCAGCACCGCCGACATCCACGGTCGTTTCCTGCCCGGCGCGTGGCGTCTTCAGAGTGTAGGAAACACCGTTCTTGGTCAGAAATTCCTGGTTGCGCTCGCAATCGCTGGCCGCTTTGCGGAACGGGCTGTAGTCGCAATTCGTGCCGTACAGCGTCACCTCCACCTCGCGGTTGAAACGTTCCTGCGTGGGATTGCCGTAATGCTGCAGGCCCTTGAACACGGGCATGATCGCGATTGCGCCCAACAGCAAGCCCGCGAGCAGGACAGGTCTGCGCCCCACTTTATCCGACAGCCAGCCGCAGAAGATGGTGAGCGGAAACAGCACCAGGGTGCTGGTCATCACCAGCGTGCTGGCGAGTTGCGCATCCAGCCGCACCACGCTTTTCAGGAACACGTTGGCATACACCTGCGAGGAAAAGAACAGCAGCGAACCGCCCGCCGAGATGGAAAAAAACAGCAGCGCCATGCGCCCCAGCGTGCGGCGGTCGCTCAGGCACTCGCGCAGCGGCGCCTTGGACAGCGTGCCTTCTTTTTCCATCTGGCTGAACACGGGCGACTCTTCCAGACTCATGCGACTCTTGATCGAAATGAACAACAGCACGGCGGAGAACAGGAACGGCACGCGCCAGCCCCAGGCGGCAAACTCGGTCGGGTCGAGAAAAAGCTGCAACAGCACAATCTGCAGCGTGGAAGCCAGTATCCCCAGCGGCCCCATGAGTTGCAACACACTGGTATAGAAGCCGCGCCTGCCGTGCGGCGCATGCTCGGTCAGATACACCGCCACGCCGCCGATTTCCCCGCCCACCGCAAAGCCCTGCAACAGGCGCAACAGCAACAGCAGCGCGGGTGCCAGCAAGCCGATCTGTGCATAGGTCGGCAGCAAACCGACCAGGAAGGTGGTCACGCCCATCAGCGAAATGGTCGCGATGAAAATGGGCCGGCGCCCGTACCGGTCCGCCAGATGGCCGAACAAGGCCGAACCCAAAGGCCGCACCACCATGCCGACGCCGAACGTGGCCAGACTCATCAACAACGCTGCCGTCGGATTCTCCGGCGGGAAGAACAGCACGCTGAAATAAGTGGCCAAAGCGGCGAAGGTGAGGAAGTCATACCATTCGAGGAAGGTACCGAAACAGGCGGCGAGGACGACTTTGCGTTGGGTGCGGGTGATGTTTTGCATGAAGGACTTTGAAATTGTTTGTAACCGATTATTTGCCAGTGACCACAGCTCAGTAGGATGGGTGGAGCGTAGCGATACCCATCGGGTATATCGATAAATGATGGGTATCGCTACGCTCCACCCATCCTACGTGTGTATTGTGGCCGTTAAACCCGCTTAAGGATATGACTCCCGATCGAATACCCCGCCCCGAACGAACAAATGACGCCCACGCTCCCTGCCGCAAGCTCGGTGTTGTGCTGGTGGAACGCGATGATGGAGCCGGCCGAGGCGGTGTTGGCGAATTTGTCGAGGATGACGGGCGCTTCTTCCAGCGTGGCGTCGCGCCCGAGGATGCGCTTCGCGATCAAGTGGTTCATGGTCAGGTTGGCCTGGTGCAGCCAGAAACGCGTGACGTCGCTTGCGGCAAGGCCGTTTACGGCGAGGTGCGCGGCGATGTGGTCGGCGGCCATGGGGCAGACTTCCTTGAACACCTTGCGGCCTTCCTGCATGAAGAGTTTGTCGCGATTGTCGCGCGAGGCCGGATCGCAGCGGTCGAGGAAGCCGCTGTTGTTGCGGATGTTGTTGGAGAAGACGGTCGCGGCTTTGGAACCGAGGATTTCCCAGGCCGATTTCTGGCTGCCGGAAGGCGCGGCTTCGACGACGACGGCGGTGGCGATGTCGCCGAAGATGAAATGGCAATCGCGGTCGCGCCATTCGAGGTGGCCGGAGGGCAGCTCCGGACTGATCACCAAGGCACAACGGGCGCTGCCGGAGCGTACGGCGTTGGCAGCCTGTTCGATGCCGAAGGTGGCGGAGGAGCAGGCGACGTTCATGTCGTAGCCGTAACCGCCGCAGCCGAGCGCAAATTGCACCTCGACGGCGATGGCCGGATAGGGGCGCTGCAGATTGGAACAGGCGACAATGACCAGATCGACCTCTTCCGCCTTGCGGCCTGCATTGGCCAATGCCTCGCGCGCGGCACCGACGGCCATCTCCGCCATCAGCGAAATCTGTTCATTCGGACGCTGCGGGAGGATGGGATGCATGACCTCCGGATCGAGAACGCCGGTCTTGTCGACCACGTAGCGTTGCTTGATGCCGGATGCTTTTTCGATGAACTCGCTGCTCGATTCAGACAGCGCGGCAAGCGCGCCGCTTGCGATGGCTGCGGCATTGCGCTCGTTGCTGCGCCGAACATACTCGTTGAATGAAGCCACGAGTTCCTCATTGGTGATGAGGTTGGGCGGTACCCAGAGTCCGCTGCCAGTGATGTAAACCTTGTTCATAGTTTCCTCCTGTCTTGTTCCAAGATAATTTCCGGTTTTCGAAAGGTTACTTGCCCGTGTTGAGCAGAACATCTATCAAGTCGCTGGTGCCGTCCGTCATCAATTTCTGCGGGTTGGCATTGCAGAAGTTGTCCATCCAGGATTCGATGAATTCGGGCCCCACGCCCCGCAGGATGTCCACATTCGCCCCCACCGACACCCCGGTAAGGTAGCCGAGCAGCCAGGCGGTTTGATATTGCTCACCACGCGCTCTCGCATACTGCCAAGAGGCGCACGAAGCATCGCTGATGGTCAGCGAGGCAACCGCCCGGGCGGGCATGGAAAAAGTCAGGCTTGAGGCAAGCATCATGATGGAAAGGATTGTTCGTTTCATTGTGTTGGCTCCCCTGAAAGTCCGCTCACTGGCGTTTCCCTAACGTATCCACACCGTCTTGGTATTCACAAATTCCAGCATCCCCTGTCGCGACAACTCGCGCCCGTAGCCCGAAGCCTTTATGCCGCCGAAAGGCAGGCGCGGATCGGATTTCACCATGCCGTTGACAAAAGTGCAGCCGGCCTCGATGCGTGCCGCCAATTGTTCAGTGCGCGCCGTGTCGCGGCTCCAGATGGAGGAACCCAGCCCGAAGCGGGTATCGTTGGCGATGCGTAGCGCATCCGCTTCGTCTGCGGCACGAATGACGATGGCCACGGGGCCGAACAGTTCTTCGTGGTAGGCGCAAACTTTGGGGGTGACGCGATCCAGGATGGAGGGACGGTAGAAGAAGCCTTCCCTGCTGTCCGGCTCGCATCCGGTAACCGCGACTGCACCTTGGGCAATGGATTCGATGACCTGCCGGTGCAGCGAGTCGCGCAAGTCGGAACGCGCCATCGGGCCCATTTGCGTGGCGTCGTCCAGCGGGTCGCCGAGTTTGAGCGCTTCGACTTTGGCTTTGAACCGCTGCAGGAATTCGTCCGCAATCTGCGGCACGAGGATAAAGCGCTTGGCGGCAATGCAGGATTGCCCGCTATTCAGGAAGCGCGAAGCCACCGCCGTCTCGACGGCCAATTCCAGATCGGCATCGTGCAGCACGATGAAAGGATCGGAACCACCCAGTTCCAGCACGCATTTTTTCAGGTGCTGCCCGGCGAGCGCAGCCACCTTGCGCCCGGTCGCTTCCGATCCGGTAAGCGTGACGGCATGCACAAACGGGCTGGCGATGACATCGGGCACCCGATCAGTCTCTATCATCAGCGTCGTGAACACCCCCTGCGGCAGGCCGCACTCGCGGAAGATCGCTTCAATCGCCAGCGCGCATTGCGGCGTGCCCGATGCGTGCTTGAGCAGAACCGCATTGCCTGCCATCAGGGCCGGTGCCGCAGCGCGGAACACTTGCCAGAACGGGAAGTTCCACGGCATGACGGCCAGCAGCGTTCCCAGCGGGTAATGCGCGACATAGCTTTTTCCGGCATCCGACGCCACCGGCTCGCTGCGCAGAAACTCCGCGCCATGCTGCGCGTAGTAATCGCAGACACCCGCGCATTTCTCGACTTCTCCGCGCGACTCGCGCAGGAGCTTGCCCATTTCCAGCGTGATGAGGGTTGCGAAACGGTCGCGCTGCGCGCGCAGGTATTGCGCCACGGCACTCAACACGGCGGCGCGCGCGGCTAAATCCGTTTGCGCCCATGCTTGTTGCGCGGCGCGAGTTTCTTGCAGGGCGAGTTGCAGGCGGGCCGCATCCCAACTGGCGAAGGTCTGAAGGACTTGATTGGTGGCAGGATTGAGACTCAGATGCGGCATGGCATTCCCGACTCAGGCACCGGCACCATCGGCCAGCCAGATGAACGTGCCCATGCGACCGGTCACGCCGTCGCGACGGTAGGAGAAGAATTTGTCTTTCTGGTGAAAGGTGCAGTGGGTGCCGCCGTGGATTCGGGTGATACCGAGTGCGTTCAGGCGCCGGCGCGCGAGCATGCAGATGTCGGCGTGGTACTTTCCTTCCGCGCCATGCGGAACGAAAGCTTCGGCCGCTTTGGCATCGTGCGCCATGAACGCCGCGCGCACGTCCTCACCCACTTCAAATGCATGCGGCCCTATGGTCGGCCCCAGCCAGGCCAGCAATTTCTGCGGCGCAACGCCCATTTCTTGCACGGTTGCTTCGATGACGCCAGCCACCAGACCTTTCCAGCCCGCATGCGCCGCGCCGACCACGGTGCCGTCTTCGTCGCACAGCAACACCGGCAGGCAATCCGCCGTCATCACCACGCATACCGAGCCGCGCTTGCGCGCGATGCTGGCATCGGCCACGACGCGGCAGGCCGCCGCATCCGCATCGGCCACAACCGTGCCGTGAACCTGCTCCAGCCACACCGGCTCGCTCGGCATGAGCTGCGAAAGCAACTGGCGATTGCGGTTCACGCGTACCGGGTCGTCGCCGACATGCAACCCTAGATTGAGGGTGTCGTAGGGGGCAGCGCTGATGCCGCCGTGGCGTGTGGTTTGCAGGGCTTTGACGCCGGCGGGTGCCGGCCAGTCCGGCACGATGCAGTGCTCAGGCAACCCCATCGCTCGCCTCGTCGATGCGGTCCAGCAGCTCTTCCATGTCCTCCGGTAGCGGCACTTCCCATTCCATCAGTTCGCCGGTATCCGGATGCACGAGCGCGAGTTTGGTGGCGTGCAACGCCTGCCTCGGGAAGCCGTTCAACAGTTCGCGCAACGGCAGTACGCATTTCTGCACGCCCTTCTGGTAGACGGTGTCGCCGACCAGGGGATGACCGAAGTGCGTCAGGTGCACGCGGATCTGGTGCGTGCGTCCGGTCTCGAGACGGCAGCGCAGCAGCGTGCAACTGGGGAAATTGGCTTCCACGGCGAAATGCGTGATGGCATCCTTGCCACCTTCGATCACCGCCATTTTCACGCGCTGCGAGGGATGGCGTCCGATTGGCAGGTCGATTGTGCCGCCGTAGTCGATTTCGCCCCACACCAGCGCAAGGTATTCGCGTTTCACGCTGCGTTTCTGCATCTGGCGCACCAGTGCGGTCTGCGCAACCAGGGTCTTGGCCACCACCATCAGGCCGCTGGTGTCCTTGTCCAGACGGTGCACAATGCCCGCGCGCGGCACATCGGCCAACTGCGGTGCGTGGTGCAGCAGCGCATTGAGCAGCGTGCCCTCCCAGTTGCCGCTGCCCGGATGCACCACCAACCCGACGGGTTTGTCGATAACCAGTATGGAATCGTCCTCGTACACCACATCAAGCGGGATATCCTCGGCCAGGTAGGGTTGTTCGGAAGGATGGATCTGCGGTGTCACGCAAATATCCTCGCCGCCCCACACCTTTTGCTTGACGCTGGCGGGCTTGCCGTTGACCGTGACCAGCCCCTGCGTGACCCAGTCCTGCAGGCGGCTGCGCGAGTATTCGGGAAACAGCTTTACGAGAGCCTGGTCCAGGCGCAGTCCGCCGTGTTCCGTGGGCACCCGCATCTCAAGCGGGTCGGCAGACTCTTCGTCTTTGCTATAATCGGGTAAATCATCTTCGGGTTCTATCATGCGCCATAGTTTAGCTGTTTTCCTCCTGTTCACGTTAGTTGCTTGCAGTTCCGATCCCGCAAAAGAGGACAATTACACCGCCGACGAGCTGTATGCGCAGGCGCAGGAGTCGCTGCAGGACAAGGCCTATGAGAAGGCAATCAAGCAGTTGGAGACGCTACAATCGCGTTTCCCCTACGGCCGCCACGCGCAGCAGTCGCAAATGGAGATCGCCTACGCCTATTTCAAACACGAAGAGCCGGAAGCGGCGCTGGCCGCGGTGGATCGCTTCGTCAAGCAGTATCCGAACAGCCCCACGCTGGATTACATGTTCTATCTCAAGGGACTCATCCATTTCAACGAGAACATCAACAGCATGCTCGGCACCTGGTTCATGCAGGACCCCGCGGATCGGGACCCCGCCTCGATGCGCGAATCGTTCGATGCGTTCAAGGAGCTGATCACGCGCTTCCCGGACAGCCGCTACGCCGAAGATTCCAGGGTACGCATGCAATACCTGCTCAACACGCTGGCCAACTCCGAAATCCACGCCGCCAGCTACTATCTGCGGCGCGGCGCCTACGTCGCCGCCGTCAACCGTGCAAAAGTCGTGCTGACCAGCTTCCCGCAGTCCCCGCAGACGCGCGATGCGCTGCAGATCATGGTGCAGGCCTACGGCGCAATGGGCATGCCCGACCTGCAAAAAGACACGCAACGCATCCTCGACCTCAACGTCGCCAGGGACGGCGTGAAGCCGGTCACAAGAGAAATGCCGCAGACCGGGCAGTGGTGGAAGTTCTGGAGCTGATGCCGTGAAATATTGCGCGACTTGCGGTGCGCCCGTCGAACTGCGATTGCCGCAGGACGACCACCGCGAGCGCCACATCTGCACCGTCTGCAACACCATTCATTACCAAAACCCGAAAATCATCGCCGGCGCCATCCCGGAATGGGCGGACGGGCGCATCCTGCTGTGCCGCCGCGCCATCGAGCCGCGCAAAGGTTTTTGGACCTTGCCCGCCGGGTTCATGGAAAACGGCGAAACCACCACCCAGGCCGCCGCGCGCGAAACGCTGGAAGAGGCCAATGCGCGCATCGACGTTCTGGGGCTGTACGCGATGTACAACCTGCCCTACATCGACCAGGTACAGTTGCTGTTCCGCGCGAAGCTGCTCGATCTAGATTTCTCGCCGGGTGTGGAAAGTCTGGAAGTGGAACTCTTTGGCGAGGATGAAATCCCCTGGGATACGCTGGCCTTCCGGCCGATACGCTACACGCTGGAACACTTCTTCGACGACCGCAGACGCGGCAACTTCATCTTCCGCAACACCGACATCGAGCCGCCTGCACCGCGCTGAACCAGCCCGGCCTTGCGCCGGGCGCTGCGATTGCCTTGAATCCAAACAGTTCATAGAAATACCCCGTCATTCCGGCGAAGGCCGGAATCCAGATGATCAAATATTTCCCACGCAAGTGGGACGACATCATGGTTTTGTCCGCTTCGCGGCGCATTGTTTCATTACTGGATACCGGCTTTCGCCGGTATGACGGCCTAATGGACAATTTTGGTTGAATTATTGCGCCTGCTTCTGGAGCAAATCGCGGATCTCGGCCAGCAGGACTTCCTGATTGGAAGGTGGCGCGGGCGCAGCTTCCGCTTTCTTCTTCAGAGAATTGATCAACCTGACTACCACGAATATGGCGAACGCGATGATCGTGAAGTCGATGATGGTCTGAACGAATTTGCCGTAGGCAATCACCACTGCGGGAGCGCCCTCGGCTGCTTCCTTGATGGTGAACGCCAGGTCCGAGAAGTTGACCCCGCCCAGCAGGACGCCTATCGGCGGCATGATGACGTCGGACACGATGGACGAAACGATCTTGCCGAATGCCGAACCCACCACCACCCCCACGGCCATGTCGATCACATTCCCCCTGACGGCAAACTCCTTGAACTCACGCACGATGCTCATGACCTTCACCCCTTTCCGTTAATGAAACCGCTTGCCTGCAAAAATTCAACTCCCCGTCCTGGACTGTCCGATTATTTTGCCGCCCCCAAAGCCTGCAGAAAGCGCGGCGCGAGGTCGGGTTGGTTCTCCAGGCCTGCGAATGGGCCGGACATCTTCTGCTCCAGCAGGCTCAGCCTGTCCGCAAGCGCCGGGTGCGTCTTGAACATCAGCGCAAAACTGGAATCCCCGGGCTTGATAGCCTGCAGGGTCTGCAACACCGCTGGCAATCCATAGGGGTCGTAACCGGCACGCGCGGCGATGACCACGCCCATGCGATCCGCCTCGAACTCGTCGTTCTTGTCCAGACCGCGCGCATACACTTCGGTGCCCGCGCTGACCAGCTTGGTCAACCTGGGGTCGCCGCCCTTGTTCCGGATCGCGTCGTTCGCCAGATCGGACAGCAATTCGGTTTGCGCCCCTTTCTTCAGTGCCTGCAAATGGTGCTTGCGCAGCACATGTGATATTTCATGCGCCAGCACGCCCGCCAGCTCCGCTTCGCTGTTCATTTGCGCCAGCAGCCCTTTGGTGATGAACACATAACCGCCGGGTGCGGCGAAGGCATTCACATCGCTGTCGTCCAGCACGCCGAACTGCCAGGGCAGATCGGGGCGCTCCGTTTGCATGGCAAGCCAGCGCCCGATGCGGTTCACATACATCTGCACTTCAGGGTTATCCAGCAACGGCGCCGCGCCCAGCAGGTTGCTGGCGATGCCTTCGCCCAACGTGATTTCCTGCGGTTCGTTGACTTCGGCGTTGGCCTTTTGCACCTTCTTCACAGTCTCGGCCGCCTTCTTCCAGTCGACTTTGCCGAAATCGAAAGCCCCGGCGGAAAACGCCGCACCCAGCAAACACAGCATGAATATCGTCTGTTTCGTTTTCATCATTGACCTCCGTTCAAATAGCCGACGCTCTGCGCATTCAGCTTGCCTTCTGCGGCATAGCGCTGCGCTTCCTCGCGGCTGACGACATAGCGTTTCGCGTCCTGCAGCGCCTGCGGGTCGGGTTTGGCGTTCGTCAACTGCTCTTCGGACAGGCCGCGTACGCCGGTGGTCACGGTGCTGCCGCTCCTGCCGGTTGACGCGACGTTGAACAGCGTGCCCAGCCCGTTATCGCCGCGTTTGGCTTGCGCGCCGGTTTCCAGCTTCAGGCTCAGCATCTTCACCCAGCCGCTGGCGGTGGCCGTCTTGACCTGGGTCCAGCCCGATTTGCGCGCCAGCACTTCCACCCGGGTCCGCTGCGGCAGCGTCGCCAGCGTCTGCGAATCCGTGTACGGCTTGGCTTTGAGCTCGGTGGTACGCAGGGTGTTGGCATAACCCCCGGCCCAGACTGCGGGCACGAAACCGAGCAGCGCACAGAGTAGTAATAGTTTTTTCATTCCTGCTTCCCTCCTTTTTCCAGCGGCGCGAACAATTCGACATCCTGTTCGCGTCCTTTCACTTTGAACGAACCGTACGACTTGAATTCGAATGCATCGCCGCAGGCTTGCATGGTCTCGCGCGACACCAGAATGCGCGACACGCCCTTGGTCAGTCCCTCGATGCGGCTGCCCAGGTTCACCGTGTCGCCGATGGCGGTGTATTCGCGGCGCTGCTCGGAACCGATCAGGCCGACCACCGCCGGGCCGGAATGGATGCCGATGCCGACGTCGAAATCCGCATCCTCCTCCCCCAGCTCGCGTTTGAATTGCTGCAACACCCGCGCCATCTCCAGCGCCGCCTCCACCGCATGGCGCGCGTGATCCGGATCGTCCAGCGGCGCGCCCCAGAATGCCATGATGCAGTCGCCAATGAACTTGTCCAGCGAACCGCCGTGACGGAACACCACTTCGACCTGCAATGTGAAGTAACGGTTCAACAATTCCACCACCTGCTGCGGCGTGCGCTTTTCCGACAAGGTGGTGAAACCGCGTATATCCGAAAACAGAATGGTGATCTGGCGGCTCTCGCCCGCGCGGCTCAGGCCGCCGTGCGCCACCAGCTCTTTCACCACATGCGGATTGACGAAGCGGCTGAACATCTGCACCGCCTGCTCGCGCGATTTGCGCTCGCGCAGATACTCGCGCAGCGCGAAAGCGAAGTTACAGCCCCACGCCAGCACCAGCGGCGTCAGCACCGGCAACAGATACAGTTGCGCCACCGCAAGATAGCTGACGAGTAGCGCCGCCAGGCTTGAGGCGAACAGCACCATTCCCGCCTTGATTACGTTCATGCCGCGCAGGAAGGCGATGTTCAGGAAAGCCAGCAGCAGGAAGGTGAGGTACAGCGCGAAATCCGGATTGGCGGGACGCATCATGCGCCCGTTTTTCAGGTTGTCGATGGCGGTCGCCAGAATCTCCATGCCCGGATACAGGCTGTCCATGGGCGTGACGCGCACGTCATGCAGGCCGCTGGCCGCCGTGCCGATGATGACAATCTTGTCCTTCAATTCACCGGCGGCACGCTGTGTGTGCTCGCGATTGAAATCTTCGTACAGATCCGCATAGGAGATATGCTTGAACGCGCCAGGCTTGCCGCGCCAGGCCAGCACCATGTCAGCCTGTTGCGGCACGGCGTAGCCCATATCCTGCGCAACGCGTGCCGGAAGCGAGGGAAGCAGCCAGCCGCCGACGTCGGTATACAACTGGTAACGCCGCCCCACGCCGTCGGCATCTTCCTTGAAGTTGATGCTGCCCGTGCGCCAGTGCGCGGGATCGACCGCCAGCGGCGGCAGCACGGCAATGCGCGCCTTGTCGTCCGCATGCTCCGTGCGCTGCAAGCCGAGCAGGGTTGCCACTTGTGCCGCAAGCGCATCCTTTTCGTCCGTTACCCCATCCTGATGCACCAGTGGAAAAAACACGTTGTTCAGGCCGCGCAGGGCGCGGTTGAATTCGAGGTCGCTCTCCGGACGGAATGTGTCGCGCTCGCTGAACAGGATGTCGAACACGATGGCTTTGGGCTGCTGCGCCGCGATGCCGCGCACCAGTTCGCCATGCACCGAGCGCGGCCACGGCCAGCTTCCCGCCGTTTCCTGCATGCGCGCCAGACTGGGATCGTCGATATCAACAATGACGATATCGGCATCCGGCAACAGGCTCTGCGCCTGTTGCCGCACGAGCCAGTCGGACAGGCGATTCTCCAGCGGGGAAAGCGCATGCAGCCAGGTCAGTTCCAGCAGAGCCAGCACAATGAACAACGCGCCTATGCGCAGCGACGTCTGTCGAGAATCCGGTGTATGTGTCGTTTCCATAGATGCGAATACTAATCTCTTTGCGCAGAATGCAACAACACGGATGCATTGCGTCTTGCTTTCAACCTATAATCGCGCTCAACATTCAGTTTCGACCCCTCCCAAAATGCCCCTGTTGCGAATATCCATGCTGCTTGCAAGCCTGTTATTGACGGGCTGCGGCACGCTCAACATCAGTGCGTACTCGCAGCAAAAAGACCCGTTCGAGTCTTTCAACCGCGGTGTGTATACGTTCAACGACACGCTGGACCAGGCACTCCTGAAACCCGTGGCACAGGGCTATAACGCGGCGTTGCCCGACTTCGCGCGGACCATGGTAAGCAACTTCTTTTCCAACCTGGACGATGTGGTGGTGACCGCCAACGACCTGCTGCAGTTCAAGTTCAAGCAGGCCGCCCACGACGGTTCCCGCGTGGTCTTCAACACCACCTTCGGTCTGCTGGGTCTGTTCCACATCACCGACCGTCTGGAAAAACACAACGAGGATTTTGGCCAGACCCTGGGCTATTGGGGCGTGCCGAGCGGCCCCTATCTGGTTCTACCGTTCCTGGGACCAAGCTCCATTCGCGACGGCACCGGACGCTATGCCGATACCTACGTCAGCGTGATCAGCAACACCGATCATGTCCGCACGCGCAACAGCGCCTGGGCGCTGGAGGGATTGAACTCGCGCGCCGGCCTGCTGGAGCAGGAAAAGGTGCTGGATGGTGCGATCATCGACCGCTACAGTTTCATTCGCGATGCCTACATGATGCGCAGACAGAGCCTGGTGTACGACGGCAATCCGCCGCGCGTACGCTACGACGAAGACGACGAAGAAATAGAATAAACACGATATTTTGATCAAAAAAAACGGCGGGAACATCCCGCCGTTTTCATTTGTTGCGAGTACCGCCGTTAGCTTCCTGCGCGCAACGCCGCGATGCGCTCGTCCAGCGGCGGGTGCGTCATGAACAAACGCGAGAAGCCTCCACCGCTCGATATCGCCATGGCCGACATGTTCTGCGGCATCGCGGCGGCCTGCTCGTGGTTGACCTTCAGGCGTTCCAGCGCGGCGATCATCTTCTGGCGTCCGGCCAGGCTGGCTCCGCCCGCATCGGCACGGAACTCGCGCTGGCGCGAGAACCAGCGGACGACGATGCTGGCGAGGATGCCCAGCACGACTTGCGCGGCGATTTCGGCCACGAAGGCGCCGATGCCGGGACCGTTGCGGCCGTCGTTCTTGAGCAGCACGCGGTCCACCAGAATGCCGAACAGCTTGGCGAAGAAAACCACGAAGGTGTTGACCACACCCTGGATCAGCGCCAGCGTGACCATGTCGCCGTTGGCCACATGGCTCACTTCGTGCGCCAGCACCGCTTCGGCTTCCTCGCGGCTCATGCTGTGCAGCAGACCGGTACTCACCGCGACCAGCGAGTTGTTGCGGTTCCAGCCGGTGGCGAACGCGTTCACGTCCGGGGCGTCGTAAATCGCCACTTCAGGCATGCCGATACCCGCAGCCTGCGCCTGGCGGCGCACGGTCTCAACCAGCCAGCGTTCTGTCGGGTCTTGCGGATTCTCGATTACATGCGCGCCCACCGAGCGCTTCGCCATCCATTTGGACATCAGCAGCGAAATGATGGAACCGGAGAAACCAATTACCGCAGACATCACCATCAGCGCGTTGAAATTGATCGCGCCGCTTTCATCCAGCACCCGGTCCACGCCCAGCAGACGCAGGGTGATGTTGATGACCAGCAAGACCGCGATATTGGTCAGGACGAATAAGAAAATACGTTTCATTGCTTCACTCTCCAAAAGTACGATGTGTTTGCGGCGCGCAGTGTATCACCTCGCCACGGGCTACCAGATGCGGGCAATTCGCGGGATTTCAAGCCCCACCTGTCCAGCACGGCCTTCGAAATTCCTGCCGCCGAAAAGTTGCAATCCCACATCAAGAGAGGGGTGAGTCGCACCCCTGCAAAACACATAGAAACCCCCGTTGACTATAGTCAACCGTTTAACTAGGATAAGCGCAACAATCGAGGTGACCAAAATGAACGATAACTACACCCGAACCGCCATTTCCCTGCACTGGCTGATCGCCCTGCTGATCTTCGCCGCGTTTCCGCTGGGCATCTATATGCACGATCTGCCGCTCTCGCCGTACAAACTCCGGCTGTACAGCTACCATAAATGGATAGGCGTCACGGTATTCCTGCTGGCGCTGTTCCGCATTTACTGGCGCGCCACCCATCTCCCACCTGTGCTGCCCGACAGCATGAAGAACTGGGAGAAGTTCGCGGCGCACTCGGCTCACTACGTGCTGTATGCGCTGATCGTCATCATTCCCATCAGCGGCTGGTTGATGAGCTCGGCCAAGGGGTTCCAGACCGTGTGGTTCGGCGTGTTGCCGCTGCCCGACCTGGTCGACAAGAACAAGGAACTGGGCGACCAGCTGCTGCAGGTGCACCAGGCGCTCAACCTGCTGCTGCTGGGCACGTTGGCAGCCCATGTCGGCGGCGCGCTCAAGCATCATTTCATCGAGCGCGACAACATACTCGCGCGCATGCTGCCCTTCCTGCGGAGGAAATCATGAAAACGATCCTGTTTCTGATGCTGGCGCTCGCCGGCTTCACGGCACAAGCCGCCGACTACTCGGTGCTGCAGCCCCAGCAAAGCAGCATCGCATTCCTTTCCAGACAAATGGGCGTGCCCATGGAAGGGCATTTCGCACGCTTCAACGCCGCCGTTTCCGTCGATCCGGCCCAACCCGAAAAGGGCACGGCACGCATCGACATCGAAACCGCTAGCATCGACGTCGGCAGCCAGGAAGCCTACGACGAAGTGATCGGCAAATCCTGGTTCGACACGGCCAAATTTCCGCAGGCCAGTTTCGTCTCCAGCCAGGTGACGCGCATCGCGCCGGGACGCTATGAAGTCGCCGGCCGGATGACCATCCGCGACGTGACGCGCGAAATCAGGGCGCCATTCACGCTGGAGCAGAAAGGCAATCAGCTCATGGTCGCCGGCGTCCTCCCGATCAAACGGCTGGAGTACGGCATCGGCTCGGGGATGTGGGGCGACACCGACACGATAGCGGATGAAGTGCAGATCCGCTTCCGTCTCACGTTCGCCGCCGGCAAGTAGCCAACCGGGAGATAAAACATGAACAAGCCGACTGCCTTCCTGCTCGCCGCCCTGCTCGCCGCGCCCGCGCATGCGGCGGAGAATTTCACCCTCGACCCCGCCCACACCTGGCCGATGTTCGAAGTGACCCATCTCGGTTTCACCACGCAACGCGGGCGCTTCGACCGGACCAGCGGCAAAATCACGCTGGATACCGACGCCCGCCAAGGCAGCATCGAGCTGTCCATAGACACCGCCTCGATCAACATGGGCCTTCCCGCCTGGGACAAAGCCATGAAGAGCGTGGACTTCTTCGACGTAAGCGCCTATCCGGCCATGCGTTTCGTCTCCGACAAACTCGTGTTCGACGGCGAAAAACCTGTTTCGGCCAGCGGCAAGCTGACACTGCTCGGCGTCACGCGGCCGGTCACGCTCGCGATCCATGATTTCAAATGCGGCACGCACCCGATGCTGCTCAAAAGAATGTGCGGGGCCAACATTTCCGCCACCATCAAACGCTCCGACTTCGGCATGATCAAATTCCTCTCCATGGTGAGCGACGAAGTGCACATCATCTCGCCGGTCGAAGCATTCAAGGACTACCCGCCCATCGAAGGATTCACCAACTAATATGACGCACCCCACGCTCTACATTCCGCACGGCGGCGGCCCGTGTTTCTTCATGGAGCCGATGCCCGGTGCCGCGCCGGATTTGTGGGACCGGATGGAAGCGTATTTGCGCGGCATCTCGGCAACGCTGGCGCAGCGGCCCAAAGCGCTGCTTGTCATTTCCGCCCACTGGGAATGCGAACAGGCAACCGTGCTCGCGTCGGCACGACACAGCCTGCTCTACGACTATTACGGCTTCCCGGAACACACTTACCGGCTTGAATATCCGGCAGCAGGTTCTCCCGAACTGGGCGCGCGCGTGCGCGAACTGCTCGCGCCGGCCGGCTTCAGTGCAGCAGTGGAAACCGAACGCGGGCTGGATCACGGCGTGTTCATACCGCTCAAACTCATTTACCCGGAAGCGGACATCCCCGTCGTGCAGCTTTCCCTGCTGCACGATCTCGATCCCGCGCGGCACCTCGCCCTTGGCCACGCGCTTGCGCCGCTGCGCGACGAAGGCGTGCTCATCATCGGCAGCGGCATGAGCTATCACAACCTGCGCAATATTTTCTCTCCCGATGAAGCATCGAACGCGGCATCGCGCCGTTTCGACGCCTGGCTGGAAAACGCCATCGCGGCGGAACCGCGCGAACGCGAGCGCCTGCTGAACGAATGGCACAAGGCGCCGGACGCCCGCCTCTGCCATCCGCGCAGCGAACATCTGCTCCCGCTCATGGTGGTGGCCGGTGCGGCGGAAAAAGATCCCGGACGCATAGACTATCGCGACAGCCTCATGGGCAAGCAGGTGTCGGCCTGCCGGTTCGGTTAAGCAATACGGCTATAATCAAACGTCTCCCTCGGAAAGCACTCCATCCATGAATATCGCGACGTTCCTGGCATCGTTCAAACCGCATGCATCGCAAACATCGACCGCAGAAAAATTGCGCAGCGGCCTCGCGGGCGGTATCGCCATCCTGCTGTTGACACTAGCGCTGCACGCATTGCCGCAAGCGAGATTTCCGCTGCTTATCGTCGCCTCCATGGCCGCCTCGGCAACGCTGTTGTACGCAACGCCGCACAGCCCGCTGGCGCAACCCTGGAACCTGGTCGGCGGGCACCTCGTCTCCGCGCTCGCCGGACTGGCTTGCAGTGCGCTCATCGCCGATCCGACGCTGGCCGCAGGCGCGGCTGTCGGCTCGGCGATCCTGTTGATGGAACTCCTGAGCTGTCTGCACCCGCCCAGTGCCGCCACGGCACTCATGATGGTGCTCGGCAGCTCGCAGCTCCACGACATGAACTGGCAATGGGCGTTTGCCATCGTGGCCGTCAATGTGGGCATCTCGCTGCTGCTGGCGCTGGTCATCAACAACTTGCTGCCCGGCAGACGCTACCCCATGCATGCGCTCCAGGGACAAACGCGGCCCAAGCCCGCCCCGTTCATCACACTCGAGCAGACCGATATCGAATTGGCGCTGCAACAAATGAACAGCGAGATCGACGTAAGCCAGGAAGTGCTCGCCGAGATTTACAAACTGGCGCTGCAGCAGGCGCAGATACGGATAGACCGCGAATTCCCGAGAGTGCAACAGTCCAAGATCAAAACCCGACAATAAAGGAGCGACCATGCCCAACCTGCTCGAACAATTGAAATCCATGACCGCCATCGTTGCCGATACCGGCGATATCGAAGCGATACGCACCCATCAGCCGGAGGACGCGACCACCAATCCCTCGCTGCTGCTCAAGGCGGCGAGCCTGCCCGAATACGCGCCGCTGATTGCAGATGCCATCGCCTGGGCGAAATCGCAAAACATCAACCCCGAACGGCAGGCCTACGATGCGATGGACAAGTTGGCCGTGGGCGTCGGGGTGGAAGTGCTGAAGATCGTGCCGGGCCGCATCTCCACCGAAGTGGATTCGCGCCTGTCGTTCAATACGCTCGCCACGCTCGCCAAAGCGCGCAAACTGATCCGCCTGTACAACGAGGCGGGCATTGCCAACGAGCGCGTGCTGATCAAGATCGCCGCGACCTGGGAAGGCATACGCGCGGCGGAGATACTCGAACACGAGGGCATACACTGCAACCTTACGCTGATGTTCGGTTTTGCCCAGGCGCGCTGCTGCGCCGAAGCCGGCGTCACGCTGATTTCGCCGTTTGTGGGGCGCATATTCGATTGGCAGAAAGCCAAGGAAGGAAGGACCGACATCCCCGCCGAGGAGGATATGGGCGTGCTGTCGGTACGCAATATCTACCAGTACTACAAGGAGCACGGCTACCCGACCACCGTGATGGGCGCGTCGTTCCGCAACAGTGCCGAGATTCTTGCCTTGGCCGGCTGTGATCGCCTGACCATCAGCCCTTCCCTGCTGCAGGAATTACAGGGCACGCAAGGCACATTGCAGCGCCGCCTGCAGTATGCCGGCGCGATCAAACCTCGCCCGGCGTCCATGACCGAGGCCGAGTTCCGCTGGGAGATGAATCAGGATGCGATGGCGACCGAAAAACTCGCCGAAGGGATACGCGGCTTTACCGTCGACCAGATCAAGCTGGAGAAGACGCTGGCGGAGAAACTGTCCGGTCGATAGTCCAGCCTGCCTTGGCTTCAAGCCTCGCAATCAGTTCCGGTCTGCAAATGTCGGGGCGCGCGCGCAAGGCAAGCGCCAGAACTGCGTGCAGGTTGAGTGCACGCCCTTCGCGCTTCTTCAGTTCATGGATTCGCAAGAAGTCGTTCGGCACGCGCAGGGTCCAGTTTTCCTCGTTCTGAGTTCCGGGCACGTTGTAGGTTTCTTCAATGCCGAACAGGTCTGCGAAAAACATCATGACGTGCTGGGCGGGACTCAGGAACAGTTCCGCCATTTTGGCGTGTGCCAGTTTGTATTGATCTGCCGCCAGGATTCGCGAAAGTTGTTCCGGCGAATCCGGTCGCAGCCTGCGGGCGAGATATCCTGCCTGTTTGAACCCCTCCTCGCTCCCGTGCCAATCCCGTACCAGTCCCCAGATGGAGGGCGTGTCGTGGTTGCCCAGCATGATCCAGTCCCGCGGTTCGGCATTTTCGCCGCGATAGACATCTGCGCTATCGTCGAGGTTTGCTTTCTGGGTCACGCGAAATCTTCCCAGTCCGTGGCGCTGGCGCACTTGCCTGAGCGGCATGGGTTCGGTGGATAGCACCTCGAAAAGAATGTCTTCCTTGCGCCGGCCATGGGCGTTCATCCGCCCGACAATCGTATCCATGATCAGCGCGTAGATGTGCTCCTGTTCCGCGGTGAGGCTGTGCTCCCAGTCTTCGGCGTAGCGCGGCCGATGGCGATTCACCTGATCGGGCCTGACGATGGCGTAACGGGAAAGCTCCGGATGGTCGGGCAGATCGGGCGCTGCGAAAAGCCGCGCTCCGTTTTGCACCGCGCGAAACGGGTCCGGATCGTTAGCCCTGTACACCCAGGGACAAACCAGGCCGTGCGGATGATCCATGCGCACGCCATCGAATTCTTCAAGCATTTTTCCGATGCGCTCGGCAACAAAATCCAGCACCGGGCCGGGGCCGCCATCTGCACCGAGATACAACGACGGATTCAACACCTGATAGTTCCACGGCTGGCCCAACGTATTGGTCCGGCTGGGCGGCGCACCCAGGAAATAACCATCGAGCAGAAGCGATTTTCTGCTCCACGCATCCCGCTGCGAGAAGCCCACCTGGGCATCCCCGTAGACCTTGATTCCCAGCTCGCGCATGTTGTCGCGGAAGGTCCGGTGCTGTTCCAGCAGGATGAACTGGAGCAACGAGTAGCGTTCCTGAACATTTCCATGTTTCGAATCCGCAGCAGACGCGCGCTGCCCGGAACACATTGCCTCATAAGCGGCATCGTCGCGCACCCATTTGTTGCTATCCCAAAACTCCGCCAAGCTGCCCGCCAGACGCACTGCCCCGGGTTTGCCCTGCAGTCGCGCCGCCTCGAATCTGCAATAAATTTCCTCGGCCGCTTTCCGGTACGCATCGTGCGCGTAAGCGAAATTCACCTTCCCGCCTTCGGGATGGGGATTGCCTTCGACCATTTCCCGCACGCTGTCCTCGCTCAGCAATTCACCCCATGCGCTGCGCATGAGCGATTGCAGATCGAGCGAGAGAATGCTTCGGGAAAACAGTGTGCCGTCGTAGGGAGAGGGGTTGCCCGGAGTCGTCAGGCCCTGCGGGCCCAGTTGCAGGCCGGTAAAGCCCAGAGAGCGTGCAAATTCCGCCAGGGCCAGGCCGCCCTTTCCATAAGGACTGCCGCATCCGCTGTCTTCGCCTGCCGGACTTGGAAAGCTTGTGTCGTGAACGGCGAGCAAAAATTCCGTCTTGTCCAGCAGACGGAGGGCTTCCAGCAGGTCAGGGTCGGGCTGAGAGGTTGATGTCGGCAAAGCGCTCATCTGAATAAATGCGTACAACAATCTGATCAGTGTATGCCGAAACCGGTCATACGCGTCAGCCGAAGATCGAAATTCACCCAATCGTGACCAGTATCAATGTTCCGCATACGGGATTGCGAGAGCGCCTGATTCCGCGATTGTTCGAAAGCCCGGCGTATTCGATCAGGGTGGAACTTCCCGCCTGCCGTCAGGTCTGTTTTCGTGCAGGTCTGGAAGTTTCTATCTGTTGTTCACTTTGGATTGGTGCACTGTGTTTGTGCGGGACATTATTTTTGCAACAAAAATAATTGGCAACACAATTACTGCGTCACAAGTTTAACGATCTGAAAGTATTAAGGAAGCAGCCCGGCGGTCGATGATCGGACCGCCGCCCCTGTCTGCTCCCTGCTTTGCCGAACAAGGGATTCAATCTGTGCGCACTGGAATCACGCCGTATTTGCATGGCAGTTGATGCGTTACATGACACTCGAATACTCCGCCACCTGGTAAGGCAATGATGAACAACACATCCGCCCAAACAGAAAACATTCAAGCGCCCGGCTCCGGCGAGCAGATCACAGGGCACGACATTTTCCTTCTCAAGGAAGGAACGCATACACAGCTTTCCGAAAAGCTGGGGGCTCACCTGATTTCGGAAAACGGCGTCAGCGGCACTCACTTCGCCGTGTGGGCGCCGAATGCGGGCACCGTGTCGGTGATCGGCGATTTCAACGCCTGGGACAAGTCTTCTCACCCCATGCGTCTGCGGGGCGACGGCTCCGGCGTCTGGGAATGCTTTGTGCCGGGCATAGTCAGCGGCGAATGCTACAAATATCACATCGCTTCATCCGACCGGAGCTACCAGGTCGACAAAGCAGATCCCTGCGCAATGTGCAGCGAGCTGCCGCCGCGCACGGGTTCGCGCGTCTGGGACATGGATTACACCTGGCATGACGCAGAATGGATGTCACGGCGGCGCAGCGCAAATGCACTCGATGCGCCAATGTCGATTTACGAAGTGCATCTGGGCTCATGGCGGCGCGTGCCCGAAGAGGGCAACCGTTCCCTGAGCTACGGGGAAATCGCAACGCAGCTCGTGGATCATGTACTGGAAACCGGGTTTACCCACGTTGAATTCATGCCCTTAACCGAGCACCCGTTTTTCGGCTCATGGGGTTACCAGACCACAGGCTATTTCGCCCCGACCGCCCGGCACGGCAGCCCGCAGGACTTGATGGCATTGATCGACCGGCTGCATCAGGCGGGCATCGGCGTGATCCTCGACTGGGTGCCGTCGCATTTCCCGAGCGATGAGCACGGCCTCGCATATTTCGACGGGACTTATCTGTTCGAGCATGCCGATCCGCGTCAGGGCTACCACCCGGAATGGAACAGTTCCATTTTCAATTACGGACGCAACGAAGTGCGCGCCTTCCTGTTATCCAGCGCCTTGTTCTGGCTCCGGCAATACCATGTGGACGGCCTCAGGGTCGATGGCGTGGCGTCGATGCTGTATCTCGATTACGGGCGCAAGCACGGCGAGTGGATACCCAATGCCCACGGGGGACGCGAGAATCTTGCAGCCATGCAGTTCTTGCGCGAGCTTAACGAAGCGGTATATCGCGATCACCCGGACACACTGACCATTGCCGAGGAGTCCACAGCCTGGCCCATGGTGTCTCGCCCGACCTATGCCGGTGGCCTGGGTTTCGGCATGAAGTGGAACATGGGCTGGATGCATGACACGCTGAAATACTTCCAGCAGGACCCGGTATTCCGCAGGTATTCCCACGGCAATCTCACGTTCAGCCTCTGGTATGCCTACACCGAGAATTTCGTGCTGCCCTTGTCGCATGACGAAGTGGTGTATGGCAAAGGCGCCCTGCTCGGCAAAATGCCCGGCGACGAATGGCGCCAGTTTGCCAACCTGCGCCTGCTCTACGGTCACATGTGGGGACATCCGGGCAAGAAGCTTTTGTTCATGGGCGGGGAGTTCGGCCAGAAGCGCGAGTGGCAACACGACGAAAGCCTCGAATGGCACGTCCTGCAATATCCGCTTCATGCCGGCATGCAGCGCTGGATAGCCGACCTGAATCGCTGCTACCGGTCAGAAGGCGCGCTTTACCAGAAGGATTTTTCCAGCGACGGTTTCAGCTGGGTGGATTTCCACGACTGGGAAGAAAGCGTCATCTGCTACCTGCGGTACGGATACGACACCGACAGCAGCGTACTGGTGGTATGCAACTTCACCCCGGTCGTCCGACACAACTACGTTGTCGGCGTGCCGTGCGGGGGATTCTGGCGCGAAATCCTGAACAGCGATGCGCCGCTTTATGGCGGTAGCGGCGTCGGCAATTTCGGGGGCGTCGATGCGTCGCCGCTGGCCGCGCAGGGATACTTTCATTCGCTCTCGCTGACCCTGCCGCCGCTGGGCGTGGTGTATCTCAAACATGAATCCGGACAAGGGGAGGCGCCATGACAGGCACTGCCCGTTACAGCCGAACCCGGGCCATCATCGAACGCGTCGAACCGGAAATAGACGCAGGGCGCTTTCCGATCAAACGCATCGAGGGCGAGGAAGTGTTGGTCGAGGCGGACATCTTCCTGGACGGGCACGACCAGTTGCGCTGCCTGCTGCTGCACCGGCCGGCAGGTGCCGCAAGCTGGAACGAGGTGGAGATGACGGCCCTCGGCAATGATCGTTGGCGGGCCGGCTTTCATGTCGACGCGGCAGGCCGCCACGAATATACCGTTATCGCATGGGCAGACCGGTTCCTGACCTGGCGTCACGACCTCGCGCGCCGCAAGGATGCCGACGATATCGCCGTGGCACTGCTGGCGGGTGCAGCACTTATCGGCGCCGCCGCGCGTCGCGCAAGCGGCGAGGCTGAACGCCGCCTCAAGGAATTCGAATCCGCATTGCGCAGCGCCGCCACACCGGATGCGGGCATGGCGGCGGCACAAGACGACAGTCTGGCCGGGCTGATGGCCGCCTGGTCCGAACGGCACTTCGTCAGCAAATATGATCGCGTGCTGGAAGTGGTGGTCGATCCTCCGCGCGCACGCTTCTCCGCCTGGTATGAAATATTCCCCCGCTCCTGCCGCACCGACGACGCCGAGCACGGCACCTTTGCCGGCGTCATCGCGCAGCTTCCGCAAATCGCCAGGATGGGTTTCGACGTCCTGTATTTTCCGCCCATCCATCCCATAGGCAGAACCTTCCGCAAAGGACCCAACAACACGCTTGCCTCGGGCCCGGACGATCCCGGCAGCCCCTGGGCCATCGGCGCCGCCGAAGGGGGACACTTCGACATCCATCCCGAACTGGGCAGCGCGGAAGATTTCCGGCGCCTGCTTGCGGAAGCGCGCGCGCTCGGCATCGAAGTCGCACTCGACATCGCGTTCCAGTGCTCGCCGGATCACCCGTATGTGAGCGAGCATCCGGAATGGTTCCGGCATCGCCCGGACGGCAGCATCCAGTACGCGGAAAATCCGCCCAAGAAGTATCAGGACATCTATCCCTTCGATTTCGAGACCGACGCACACGAGGCGCTGTGGCAGGAACTGAAGGCGGTGGTAGATCACTGGATAGCCTCGGGCGTGCGCATCTTCCGCGTGGACAACCCGCACACCAAACCCTTCCTGTTCTGGGAATGGCTGATCAACGCGATCAAGGCCGAACATCCGGAAGTCATCTTCCTGGCGGAGGCCTTCACCCGGCCCAAGGTGATGCACCGGCTGGCCAAACTCGGGTTCAGCCAGTCCTATACCTACTTCACCTGGCGCAACTCGAAGCAGGAATTGACGGAGTACTTCACGGAACTTGCGCAGCAGCGTTCGCGCGAATATTTGCGGCCCAATCTCTGGCCCAACACCCCGGACATACTGCCCGAATTCCTGCAGTACGGCGGGCGTCCCGCCTTCATGCTCAGAGTCGCGCTGGCGGCAACCCTGGGCGCGAACTACGGCATCTACGGACCGGCATACGAACTGATGGAACATGAGGCGCGCGATTTCGGCGCGGAAGAATATCTGGATTCCGAAAAATTCCAGGTGCGCTTCCGCGACCTGCAGCGTCCAGACAGCCTGCGCGATTACATCGCCCGCCTCAACCGCATCCGGCGCGAAAACGCCGCGCTGCAATCGGACTGGAACCTGCATTTCCACGAAGTCGATAACCCCCTGATGCTCTGCTACAGCAAAACGGCCGGGGATGAAACCGTGGTCATGGTGGCCAATCTGGACCCGCATAACGTGCAGGCCGGCTGGATAGAACTGCCCCTGGACGAATTGGGGTTGCCGGAAGCGTCTTCGTTCCAGGCGCACGACTTGCTGTCCGGCGCCCGCTATTTGTGGCAGGGAAAGCGCAACTTCGTCCGGCTCGATCCCGCTGCTTCCCCGGTACACATTCTTCGCCTGCGCCGCCGCTTGCGCAGCGAGCGCGACTTCGATTACTTCCTGTAAGGGAGGACGTCAAAATGAAAATCTACAAAAATCTCGTCCGCAACGGCACTGCCCAGATCGAATCGGAATGGATGCGCGATCCGCTCTGGTACAAGGACGCGATCATCTATGAACTCCACGTCAAGGCGTTTTACGACTCCAGCAACGACGGCATCGGGGATTTCAAGGGGCTGACAGAGAAGCTCGACTATCTGCAGGATCTCGGCGTAAACACCCTGTGGCTGCTGCCCTTCTATCCTTCGCCGTTCAAGGACGACGGCTACGACATTTCCGACTACCACAATATCCACCCGGACTACGGCGTGCTCGCAGACGTGCGCAACTTCATCCGCGAGGCCCACCGCCGCAATCTGAAAATCATTACGGAACTGGTCATCAACCACACTTCCGACCAGCATCCCTGGTTCAAGGCTGCGCGCAGCGCACCGCCCGGCTCGAAAAAACGCGATTTCTACACCTGGTCGGACACGGACAAGAAATTCCCGGAGACGCGCATCATTTTCACGGACAGCGAAAAATCCAACTGGGCTTGGGATGAGGTGGCGGGTGCCTATTACTGGCATCGTTTCTTTTCCCACCAGCCCGACCTGAATCACAACAATCCGGAAGTGGCCAAAGCGGTGACCCGCATCATGCGCTTCTGGCTCGACATGGGCGTAGACGGCCTGCGCCTCGATGCCATCCCGTATCTGTGCGTGCGCGAAGGAACCAATAACGAGAACCTTCCGGAGACCCACGCCGTGATCCGGCAAATGCGTGCCGTGATCGACGCGCACTACGAGAACCGCATGCTGCTGGCGGAAGCAAACCAGTGGCCGGAGGATGTCCGCGAATATTTCGGCGACGGCGACGAATGCCACATGACCTACAACTTCCCCATCATGCCGCGCATTTTCATGGCCGTGGCGCAGGAAGACCGGCATCCCATCGTCGACATCCTGAACCAGACCCCCGCCATTCCGGAGAACTGCCAGTGGGCGATATTCCTGCGCAACCACGACGAACTGACGCTGGAAATGGTCACCAAGAAGGAGCGCGACTACATGTACCAGATGTATGCCGCAGACCCGCGCATGCGCGTGAACGTCGGCATTCGTCGCCGCCTAGCGCCGTTGATGGAGAACAACCGCGACAAGATCGAGCTGATCAATTTCATGCTGCTGACGCTGCCGGGTTCGCCCGTTCTCTACTACGGCGACGAAATCGGCATGGGCGACAATATCTATCTGGGCGACCGCAACGGCATGAGAACCCCCATGCAGTGGAGCCCGGACCGCAATGCCGGCTTTTCCAAAGCCGATCCGCAGAGACTCTACCTGCCGCCGGTCATGGATCCGAATTACGGATACGAGGCCATCAATGTCGAAGCCCAGAGCCGCAATCCTTCGTCGCTGTTGAACTGGACCAAGCGCCTGATTGCCGTGCGCAAGAACTACAAGGCATTCGGCAGGGGCAGCATCAAGATCCTCAAACCGGGCAACCGCAAGATTTTCGCCTACCTGCGCGAATGGAACGACGAAATCGTTTTATGCGTGGTCAATTTGTCCCGCACCGCACAACCCGTCGAACTCGACCTGTCGGCTTTCAAGGGCCGCGTGCCCGTCGAGTTGCTGGGGCACTCCGCCTTCCCGCCTGTCGGCAGCCTGCCTTACCTGCTGACCCTCAAGGGCTACGGCTATTACGGCTTCCGCCTTGCAGCCGATGTCGATGTGCCTTTCTGGCATGAGGAACGGCTGCTCAGGGACGAATTGCCCATGCTGGTTTTGACCGAAGGCTGGCTCACCCGCGTCGCCGGACACTCGAATGCCGGCCTGGTACGCAGGGCCATGGCCGAGTCCGCGGGCGACAAACTGCAGCACAGAGTGCTTGCCCCCTACCTCGAAGCGAAACGCTGGTTTGCCGCCAAGGGCCACCCCGTCAAGCGCATCGAGTTGACCGGGCAGGACGAACTGAACACCGCAGATGGCAGTTGGCTGCTGACGCTCATCGAAGTGCATTGCGAAGACCTCTCCGCGCAGACCTACTTCCTGCCGCTGTCCATCTGCTGGGAAGACGAAACGGATGAAGACAAAATGCATGCCCTGGCACCTTGGACGCTGGCCCGTGTCCGCCAGCATGCCCGTACGGGGATACTCTACGAGGCCTTCGGGGACGACAATTTCTGCCGCGCGCTGGTCAGATCAATGGGCGCAAACACGGATATCGAAATCGGCACAAGCCGCTTCGAATTCCGTTCCTTCTCCGCCTTTGCGCAACTCGCCGCAGGTATCGAGACGCCAGTGCGCCACCCGGCGCTGGAGCAAAGCAATACGGCCGTGTATTTCGACAACCAGCTATTCCTGAAAGGCTACAGGCGCCTTCAGGATGGAACAAACCCCGAAGCGGAAGTCGGCCGTTTCCTGACGGAAGTTTCGCCCTATCCCCATATCGCCCCGGTTGCCGGCGTGCTCGAACTGCGGCAGGCGGACGGCCGCAACATGACGCTGGCGCTGTTGCAGGCCTATGTCGAAAACCAGGGCTCGGGATGGAATTATGCGGTCGACTACCTCGCGGGCTACCTGATCGACCAGTTGGGCCAGAGCGAACTTCAGCTTGCCCGGGAAGATACGGGTGTGCATGGTTTCTTCCTGACCATCATGGAAGTGCTGGGCACACGCACGGCGGAACTGCATCGCGCCTTCTGTCGCAAGACGGGCGATGCGGCGTTCGATCCGGAGCCAATCACCCCGGACGATACCGGGGCATGGAGCAAACAGCTCCATGCCGAGGCGATAGCTACGCTGGATCACCTGGAAGCGCTGCGCGACAGCCTGCCTGCAGACGTGCATGCCGCCACGGACCGGCTGCTCGCCCTGCGGCCCGCCTTGCTCGACCGAATCTCGCCGCAGGCGCTGGAGGGAATCCAGGCCAGCAAGATGCGCTACCACGGCGACTACCACCTGGGCCAGGTGCTGCGGGTTCAGAACGATTTCGTCATCACCGATTTCGAAGGCGAGCCGGCGCGCCCCCTGAGCGAACGGCGGCAGAAGCATTCCCCGCTGCGCGACGTTGCCGGCATGCTGCGTTCGTTCAGCTATGTTTCCGCTGTCGCCGTCAATCGGGCGACTGCCGAACGGCCCGGCGACCGCAGCCGCGCCGGTCCGTTGGTGCGGCAGTGGGAAGACGAGACGGCCAATGCCTTCCTGAACAGCTATCGCGCTGCGATTGCCGGATGCGAGGCATGGCCTGCCGATGCAGCGCAGGCTGAGCGCCTGATCGATTTCTTTGTCATCGACAAGGCCCTCTACGAATTGCGCTACGAGATGGACAATCGTCCCGAGTGGCTGTCCATTCCGCTGTTCAGCCTGTTGCGCAAGCTGGAAAACGAAGGAGAACCGCCATGAAAAAGCCGGGCCCGATCACTGTCGTCTGGCCGGGAAAGCCCAATCCCAGAGGGGCCAGTTGGGATGGGCTGGGGGTGAATTTTTCCCTCTTCTCGGAACACGCCGAACGGGTCGAACTCTGCCTGTTCGATGCCTCCGGCAAGCACGAGATCCAGCGCATTGAACTGCGCGAACAGACCGACATGATCTGGCATTGCTTCTTGCCGGAAGCGGGGCCGGGACTGCTCTACGGTTACCGCGTGCACGGCCCCTACGATCCGGCGCGCGGCCACCGCTTCAATCCCAACAAATTGCTCATCGAGCCTTACGCCAAGGACATCGTCGGCCAGCTCAAATGGAGCGATGCCCATTACGGCTACCGCATCGGCCACCGCAATGGCGATCTGTCCTTCGACCGTCGCGACAACGCCGCAGACATGCCAAAATGCCGCGTCATCGATTCCGCATTCTCGTGGGACGGCGACCGTTCTCCCGACATTCCCTGGGCAGACATGGTGATCTACGAAATGCACGTGCGCGGCTTCACCATGCAACACCCGGATATTCCGCCAGAGTTGAGAGGCACCTATGCCGGCCTTGCCACCGCACCCGCCATCGAGCATCTCAAACGCCTCGGCGTGACTTCCGTGGAACTGATGCCGGTGCATGCCTTCGTCGATGATCGCCAACTGGTCGAACGCGGACTCTCCAACTATTGGGGCTACAACTCCATCGGCTTTCTCGCGCCCGAACAGCGCTTCAGCGCCAGCGGCGCGCTGGGCGAGTTCAAAGCCATGGTGAAAGCGCTGCACACCGCGGGCATCGAGGTCATCCTCGACGTGGTGTACAACCATACCGCGGAAGGCAACCAGATGGGACCGACGCTGTCCTTCCGTGGCATCGACAACGCCGCCTATTACCGCCTGGTCGCCGAGGATCAACGCTACTACATGGATTACACGGGCTGCGGCAACACCCTGAACCTTCAGCACCCGCGTGTACTGCAGCTCATCATGGATTCCCTGCGCTACTGGGTGCTCGACATGCACGTCGACGGCTTCCGCTTCGATCTCGCCTCGGCGCTGGCGCGGGAACTGCATGCCGTCAATCGCCTTGGCGCATTCTTCGACATCCTGGTGCAGGATCCTGTGCTGTCGCGGGTCAAGCTCATTGCCGAACCGTGGGATCTCGGGGAAGGCGGATACCAGGTCGGCAATTTCCCCGCCGGCTGGACCGAATGGAACGACCGCTACCGCGACACCATGCGCGCCTTCTGGAAGGGCGACAAGAGCCTCATCGGCGATTTCGCGCGACGCCTTACCGGCTCCAGCGACCTGTATGAGCACAGCGGCCGCAAGCCTTACGCCAGCGTCAACTTCATCACAGCCCACGACGGTTTCACCCTGCAGGATCTGGTGAGCTACAACGGCAAACACAACGAAGCCAACGGGCACGACAACCGCGACGGCAGCGACAACAACAATGCATGGAACTGCGGCGCCGAAGGACCGACCAGAAAACGCGAAATCAATATGCTGCGCGCCCGCCAGAAGCGTAACCTGATGGCCACCCTGCTGTTTTCACAAGGTGTGCCGATGTTCGTAGCCGGCGACGAAATGGGCAAAACCCAGCTCGGAAACAACAATGCCTACTGCCAGGACAATGCCCTGGGCTGGGTCAACTGGAAACTGGCCAAGGGAGACCGCGAATTCATGGCGTTCGTCACCCGCCTGATCGCGCTGCGGCGCGAGCATCCGGTGTTCCGCCGTCGCAATTTTTTCCAGGGCCGTTCGATACGCGGGACTGAGGTCAAGGACATACAATGGCTCAAACCGGACGGCGCGGAGATGAGCGACGACGAATGGGCAGGCGATTCCACCCGTAGCCTCGGGGTCTTTCTTTCAGGCGACTCGATGCTGGAAAGCGACAGCCGGGGCAAACCGGTGCGCGACGATAATTTCCTGCTGTTGTTCAACGCCCATCATGAGGCCCTGAACTTCAAGCTGCCAGAACTGCACCCCGGCTGCGCATGGACAAGACTGCTCGACACCTGTGGCGAGAGCGAACTGACCGGTGCCGACTTCGCCAGCGGCGACAGCTATCCGCTCAAGGAACGCTCGCTTGCCCTGCTGATAGAGAAGAAAACATGAAACGTCTCCACAAAATGCCCTTTGGCGCCGAGGTGCTCGAAAGCGGTGGCGTCCGCTTCCGTCTCTGGGCGCCCGATGCCGCAGAAGTCTTTGTTCGACTGGAAGGCGATGCAACACAGGAACTGCGCATGCAGCCGGACAGCAACGGCTGGCATGGCCTGATCGTCCCGGACGCCCGTTGCGGCAGTCGCTATCGCTACCGAGTCGGCTCCGGCGAGCTGCTGCTGCCCGATCCCGCATCGCGTTTCAATCCCGACGATGTGCACGGCGCTTCCGAGGTCATAGCCCCGGGCGACTTCGCCTGGAGCGACGACGCGTGGCGCGGCCGCCCAATGGAAGAAGCCGTATTCTACGAAGTGCATCTCGGCACCTTTTCGCCGACCGGTGATTTTGCGGGGCTCGAAGCGCGCCTCGATTATCTTGCCGAACTCGGCATCACCGCGCTGGAGATCATGCCGGTGGCCGATTTTCCCGGCCGCCGCAACTGGGGCTACGACGGCGTGCTGCCCTACGCGCCCGATGCCGCGTACGGTCGGCCGGAGGACTTCAAACGCCTGGTCGCCGCCGCGCATGCACGCGGCCTGATGGTGCTGCTCGATGTGGTGTACAACCACTTCGGCCCCGAAGGGAACTACCTGCAACTCTACGCGCGGGATTTTTTCAACCCGCGTCACACAACGCCGTGGGGAGCGGCGATCAATTTCGACGGGCCCGGCAGCCGTACCGTGCGCGACTTCTTTGTTCACAACGCGCTCTACTGGCTGGAGGAATATCATCTGGACGGACTGCGGCTCGATGCGGTGCACGCCATCCGCGACGACAGTTCTCCCGACATCGTCGAGGAGATCGCGGCCGCCATCTCCGCCGGGCCGGGCAAGGATCGCCATGTGCACCTGATACTCGAAAACGACCGCAACCAATCGCACTATCTCGCACACGGCGCCGCGCAATGGAACGACGACATGCATCACGCCTTCCACGTCATCGCTACCGGCGAGTCAGACGGCTACTACGCCGACTATGCCGCGGACCCCGTCGGGCACCTCGGCCGCTGCCTCGCCGAGGGCTTCGCCTTCCAGGGCGAGGCATCCGCTTACCGCAACGGCAAAGCGCGCGGCGAACCCAGCGCCCATTTGCCGCCAACCGCCTTTGTCGATTTCCTGCAAACGCATGACCAGATCGGCAACCGCGCGTTCGGCGAACGCCTGTGCCATCTCGCCGCGCGCGAAGTGCTGGAAGCCGAAGCCGCCGTCCTGCTGCTGGCACCGCAACCTCCGCTGCTGTTCATGGGCGAGGAATTCGCGGCAGCCCAGCCGTTCATGTTCTTCTGCGACTTCGGCCCCGAATTGGCGCAGGCCGTTACCGACGGACGGCGGCGCGAATTTGCGCGTTTCGCCCGCTTCGCCGATCCCGCCGTGCGCGAACGCATTCCGGACCCGAATGCCGATACCACCTTCGCCGCCTGCGTGCTCGACTGGACGTCGCTCGGCCGCGAGCCCCATGCCTCCATGCTTGCACTCTATCGGCAACTGCTCGAATTGCGGCGCCGCGTGATCGCACCCCGGCTTGCCGGCATGACGCGCGGCGCGTCTGGCGTCGAGCGGCCTGCTCCCCGCGTACTGCGCATCGTCTGGCACCTGGGCGACGACAGCCGTCTGCATCTGCAGGCCAACCTCGGCCCGGCCCCCGTCGATGGCATGGCAGCGCCCGTCGGCAGTCTGCTCTACACTACCGTCAATCTGGACCGGGACGCACTCGCCGCCGGCAGGCTACCGCCCTGGTCCGTCGCCTGGTCTTTGCAGGAGCACAGCGCATGACAAATCCGGACTGCACGCTGGCCGATCTGGCCGCGCGTTGCGGCATCGCTTCCGAGTATTACGACATCTGGGGCAATCTGCACACGGCCTCGGATGAAACTCGCCAAGCCCTGTTGGCAGCAATGCACCTGCCGATGGACAAGAGCCCCGGCGAATTGCTGCAGGCACTGGACGACGCGGAATGGTCGCGCCCGATGCCGCCGGTTATGGTCATGCGCAACGGCGAGGTGGTGCGCGTACCGCTAAGCTTGCCCGCCGCCGCAGCGCAACGCCCGCATCGCTGGATATTGCAACTCGAAGACGGCGGCACGCAGTCGGAAGAATTCATTCCCGCCGCACTGCCGCATCTGGGCGAACGGCATGTCGCCGGCGCGGATTTTATTCGCGTGGCGCTCGACCTGCCCGCGCCCGATCGCTTGGGCTACCACCGCATCGAGCTCGAACAACCCGATATCGAAAAGCGCGCCGCGCTACAGCTCATCGTGGCGCCCGCGACCTGTTTCCAGCCCGAGGTCATCCGGGACGACGAAGCGCAAGGCGGCCGCGTGTGGGGACCGACCGTGCAACTCTACGGCGTGCGTTCGCGCCGCAACTGGGGCATTGGCGACTTCACCGACCTGCGCAGCCTCGTCGAACTCGCGGCGGATGCCGGAGGCGGCATCGTCGGCGTCAGTCCGCTGCACGCGATGTTTCCGGACGACGCGCAGCGCGTCAGCCCTTACACCCCGTCCAGCCGGGCCTTCACCAACATCATCTATATCGACGTCGAGACCGTACCCGAATTCCGCGACTGCGCCGCCGCGCGGGAGCTGGTCGCCTCCGGCATTTTCCAGGCGCGCCTGCGTCGCCTGCGCGCCGAGGAACTGGTCAATTACACCGAAGTCGCCGCAGCCAAGCGCGAAGTGCTGGAGTTGCTGTTCGGGTATTTTTGCGAACAGCAACTTGACGCGAACAACGAACGCGCGCGCGCATTCCGCGAATTTCGCACCCTACGCGGCGACGGCCTGGAACGGTTGGCCCGCTTCGAAGCGTTGCAGGAACACTTCCGCGCCCGGGACTCAGCCGTCTGGGGTTGGCCCGCGTGGCCGGAACAATATCGCGACGCGGAATCGACCGCCGTTGCCGAATTCGCGGTGCAAAACGCCGAACGCGTGGCGTTCTTCGCCTGGCTGCAATGGCTGGCCGACGAACAGCTTGCCGAGGTTGGCCGCGAGGCCGAATTTCGCGGCCTCGGCATCGGCCTGTACCAGGACATCGCCTTGGGTGTAAATCCCGGCGGCGCCGAGGCCTGGGCATGGCAGGACGTGTTTGCCACCGGCGCCTATGCCGGTGCACCGCCCGACGACTTCAATCTGTTCGGCCAGGACTGGGGCTTGCCGCCCTTCGTCCCGCACCGCCTGCGCGAAGCTGCCTACGCGCCGCTGATCGACGTGCTGCGCGCCAACATGCGCCATGCGGGCGCCCTGCGCATCGATCATGTGATGAGCCTCGCGCGCATCTTCTGGGTGCCGGCCGGCTTGGCGCCCACGCAGGGTGCCTATGTGTCCTATGCGCTTGAAGACATGCTCGGCATCGTCGCGCTGGAAAGCAGCCGCAACCATTGCCTCGTGATCGGCGAGGACCTGGGCACCGTGCCCGAAGGCTTTCGTCCCCGCCTCGCCGATGCCGGTCTGCTCACCTATCGGCCGTTCCTGTTCGAACGCACCGCAGACGGCTCATTCAAACCGCCCGCCGACTATCCGCGCCATGCGCTGGTGGCCGCTGGCACCCATGACCTGCCCACGCTGCAAGGTTTGTGGCAAGGCGCCGACCTGGACACGCGCGCCGCCCTGCAGTTGTTTCCGACCGAGGCCCAGCGCGAACACATGGTGGTGAGCCGCGCCCAGGATCGCGCGCGCATCCTCATGGCGCTGGAGCATGAACATCTGCTGCCGGAGCGTGCCGGCGTCCATCCGGTGTCGGTGCCCGAACTGACGCCGCCTTACGTGCGGGCGATCCACGCCTATCTGGCGCGTACGCCGTCGCAATTGCTGGTGGTGCAACCCGAGGACATTCTCGGCATCGCCGAACAGGCCAATCTGCCCGGCAGCCTGGACAGCCAGCACCCGAACTGGCGCCGCCGCCTGACGCTGAACCTGGAGGACTGGCGCAGCGACGAGCGCTATCTCGCACTTGTCGAAGTGCTGCGGCAGGAGCGCGGCAGCGCGGTGACCGAACCCACGATTCCGGCCCAGCCTCCACGCGTCGCCGTCATTCCGCGCGCGACCTACCGCCTGCAATTCAATCGCGAATTCACCTTCGCCCAGGCCACTGCGCTGGTGCCCTATCTCGCGCAACTCGGCATCAGCCACTGCTATGCCTCGCCCTATCTCAAAGCGCGCGCGGGCAGCACGCACGGCTACGACATCGTCGATCACGCCGCACTCAACCCCGAGATCGGCAGCAGCGACGACTACGAACAATTTGTCGCCACGCTGCACGCGCACGGCATGGGACAGATCATCGACGTGGTGCCCAACCATATGGGCATCATGTTTGCCGACAACGCCTGGTGGCTGGACGTGCTGGAAAACGGCCCGGCCTCGGCTTACGGAAGTTTTTTCGATATCGACTGGGAACCGATCAATCCCGACGTCCGGGGCAAAGTCCTGCTGCCGCTGCTTGGCGAACATTACGGCGTGGTGCTGCACCACGGCGAACTGCGCCTCGAATTCGACGCGGCAAAGGGCGAGTTCAGCCTGCTCTACTACGAACACCGCCTGCCGGTCGACCCGAGTACCTATCCGGTTATTGTCGGCCACCGCTCGGATATCCTGTCCGCCGCGCTGGGCGAACTGCAGGATCACTTCATCGAATTGCAGAGCCTGCTCACCGCCTTCGGCCGCCTGCCGTCGCGCCTCGACGGCGACCCCGCCCGCATGGGCGAACGGCAGCGCGACAAGGAGGTGCACAAACGCCAGCTCGTCACACTATGCAACGCGTGCCCGGACATCGCGCACCACATCGCCGAGAACCTGGCCGAGTTCAACGGCCGCCCCAACGATCCGGCCAGCTTCGATCTGCTGCACGGACTGATCCGGCAGCAGGGCTATCGTCTCGCCTACTGGCGCAATGCCTCGGACGAGATCAACTACCGCCGCTTCTTCGATATCAACGATCTCGCCGCGCTGCGCATGGAAGAGGCGGCAGTGTTCGAAGCCACGCACCGTTTCATTCTGGACCTGGTAGCGCAGGGCAAAGTCGACGGCATGCGCATCGATCACCCGGACGGTCTTTACGATCCCGGCCGCTACTTCGCCACGCTGCAGGAGCGCGTGCAGGGAAGGCCGCTGCAACCGGACGAGCCGCCGCCGCTGTATCTTGTTATCGAAAAAATCCTCGCCGACCACGAGCACCTGCCCGAGGGCTGGCCTATCCACGGCGGCACCGGCTATCCTTTTGCCAATCAGACCAATGCCCTGTTCGTGGATGCCGCCGCCGAGCGCCGCATGACGCGCATTTATCACGACTTCCTCGGCGGCGAAATCGACTTCGACGCGCTGATCTACCGCTCCAAGAAACTCATCATGGATACAGCGCTGGCCGGCGAACTCAACGTGCTGGCCAATCGCCTGGCGCGTATCGCCGCCGCGCACCGCGACACCTGCGATTACACGCTGAACGGGTTGCGCGACGCCCTGGCGGAAATCGTCGCCAGCTTCCCGATATACCGCACCTACGTCAGCGCCGCCGGCCCCTCCCCCGATGATCGCCACCACATCGAATGGGCTGTTGCCGTGGCGAAGAAACGCAGTCCCGCCGCCGACGCCAGCATTTTCGATTTCATCCTGAGCGTGCTGACGACCGATATTGCGCAGGGGGCGAACGCCGAGTACGCGGACAGCGTGCTCGGCTTTGCGATGAAATTCCAGCAGTACACGGCGCCGGTGATGGCCAAGGGCCTGGAAGACACGTCGTTCTACCGCTATCACCGCCTCGTTTCCCTCAACGACGTCGGCGGCGAGCCCGGCCGTTTTGGCATTTCGCCGGCCGCCTGGCATGCCGCTACGCGCATCCGCGCCCAGCGCAGGCCGCACAACATGCTCGCCAGTTCCACCCACGACAGCAAACGCTCCGAGGATGTGCGCGCCCGTATCAACGTGCTGTCGGAAATGCCCGCCGCATGGAAGCTGATGGTGAAGCACTGGTCGCGCATCAATCGCGCAAGGAAGCGCAAAATCGACGACCGGCCAGCGCCTTCGGCCAACGACGAATACCTGCTCTACCAGACGCTGATCGGCACCTGGCCGCCGGGCGACCCCGGCGCAATCGACCTCGATGCCTATCGCGCGCGCATCCTGTCCTACATGACCAAGGCCGTGCGCGAAGCCAAAGAGCACACCAGTTGGGTCAACATCAACGGCGATTACGAATCGGCGCTCGCGGAGTTCATCACGCCGCTGCTCTCGTCCGCCGAAAACAACAACTTCCTTGCCGACTTCATCCCCAGCGCATTGCGGATCGCGCGTTTCGGCTTGTTCAACAGCCTCGCGCAGACGCTGCTCAAGCTTGCATCGCCCGGCGTGCCGGATATCTATCAAGGCTGCGAGTTATACCAGTTCCATCTGGTCGACCCCGACAACCGGCAGCCCGTGGATTACGCGAAACGGGGCGCAATGCTGGCGGAACTCGTGCAACAGTTTTCCGGACCGCCCGCTTCATGGGCTGCGGCGCTCGCGTCCATGACAGCGAATATGGAGAACGACAACCTCAAGCTGTATCTGACCTGGCGCACGCTGCAACTGCGCCGCCGCTGGCCCGAGCTGTTCAGTGCGGGCAGCTACCAGCCGCTCCTCGCCACCGGCACTGCGGCCGGTCATGTCTGCGCATTCGCAAGACACCACGGGGCTCTGACCGCGATAGTCGCGATCCCGCGTCTGCTCACAAAACTGGCGGACGTAACCGCAGGCGGCTACGCTGCAATGCAATGGGAGGACACCGCGGTACCGCTGCCGAAATCCGGCACGGTATGGCTGGATGTGTTTTCCGGAACAACCTTCGATTCGGACTCGGAAATGCTGCAGGCAAGTGATCTGTTCGCACATTTCCCGGTTGCGCTGCTGGTTAATTCAGCAGACATGCAGGAACAAGCCGGGATAAATAAGTGAGACTCAAAAGAATAACGCCGAACTGACTCGGCGTTATGTGTCGGAATATTAAATTCCGATGTAGTCAGTCAATAAATGCTGACGTGGTTTGAAACGAAGGATTGTCATCAACATATTTTCCGATAAGCCCCCCTTTGATGGTCACATCACAACACAACAAACATTTCTGAACCACGGTTAATTTATACACTCAACTTTTGAGTAATTCAATTCAAATATTCGAGTTCCCACACACAACGCTCAAGCATGGCACGCCAGAAACATTGCCGTGCCCTTACGCTTCCTCCACGAGTTTGGCCGACTTGCCGAAGCGCGCGACCAAATCCTCATGTCTCAGCGGATGCGAGAACAGATAGCCCTGTCCGATGTCGCACCCGGCACTGCGCAACACGGCCAATTGCTCTTCGGTTTCGATGCCTTCAGCCACCACGGTGAAACCCAGCGCCTGCGCCATCAGAAGAATGGTCTTGGCGATGGCCTGCGCATCGGCGTCGTGCGCGATATCGGTGACGAAATTCTGCGCGATCTTCAGTTCGTAGATCGGCAGGCGGCGCAGATAGGCGAGCGATGAATAACCCGTGCCGAAGTCGTCGATGCTGAGCCGGATGCCCAGCGACTTCAACTCCAGCAACACCTGCTGCGCCTGTTCGGTATCTTCCGCCAGCGCACTTTCCGTGAGTTCCAGCATCACCCGGTCGGCATCGAGGCCGTGCTGGCTGAGCAGTCGCAACATCATCGCGGGGATGTTGCTGCGGCGGAACTGGTAGGGCGAGACGTTGATGGAGACGCGCGGAATATCCTGCCCCTGCTTGACCCATGCCGCCATCTGCCTGCATGCCGTCGCGGCGACCCACTCGCCGAGGCGGTCGATGATGCCGGTCTTTTCGGCCAGCGGTATGAATTTCGACGGCGGAATCAGCCCCTCGCTCGGATGATTCCAGCGCGCCAGCGCCTCGACGCCAACCAGGCGTCCGCTACCGATATCGACTTGCGGCTGGTACATCAGGAACAGTTCGTCGCGTTCGATTGCACCGCGCAACTCGGTCTCCAGCTTGAGGCGCTCGTCGGCGACCCGCTTCAACTCGTCGGTGAAGAAATGGTGCCCGCGCTTGCCGGCGTCTTTTGCCTGATACATCGCGCTGTCCGCGTTCTTCAGCAAGGTCTCCGGATCGATTCCGTCGTTGGGATAGAGACAGACGCCGATGCTGGCACCGGGGTACACGTTTTGCCGGCCGATGGGGTGCGGGCGCAGCATCGCGTCGGCGATGCGGTGCGCCGTCATCTCCGCCTCGGCCACGGTTGCTTCCTCGATCAGCAGCGCGAACTCGTCGCCACCGAAGCGGGCCACCGTGTCGCCGCCGCGCACACAGTCGCGCAGGCGGGACGATATCTCTTTGAGCAACTCGTCGCCGGCCGCATGCCCCATGGAGTCGTTGATGACCTTGAAGTTATCCAGATCAATGAACAGCACGGCAAATGTATTTTCGCCTCGCTCGGAATGCGCAATGGCCTGGCGCAGGCGATCCAGGAACAGCGCGCGATTGGGCAGTCCGGTCAATTCGTCGTGCGTGGCCAGGAACTCGACCTTGCGCTGCGATTCCTTGACCACGGAGATGTCGCTGAAAATGCCGACGTAATTGATGATGTTGCCTTCGGGGTCGTGCACGGCATTGATGGTCAGCCACTCCGGGTAGACCTCGCCGGTCTTGCGCTTGTTCCAGACCTCGCCCTGCCACCAGCCGTGCGTGCCCAGATGCTGCCACATGCTCTTGTAGAACGAGGCATCCTGTTTGCCGGAAGCCAGCATCTTGGGCGTGCCGCCTATCGCCTCTTCCGCCGTATAGCCTGTCACCTGGGTGAAGGCCTGGTTGACGGTCAGTATGCGCTGCTGCGCATCGGTGACCACAATCCCCTCGCCGGACCGGTCGAACACGCGCGCCGCCAGGCGCAGCTGATCTTCCGCGCGTTTGTGCTCGGTGACATCGGTGGACTGGGTGCAGATGCTGTACACCACGCCGTCCTCGCTCAGCAGCGGGAATCGGATGGAGTGCAGGAAACGCTCCTGTCCCGTCGAAAACGCCAGATGGTCCTCGAATTCCAGCGAGGTGCGCAGGCGCACCACATCCAGTTCCTTGGCTCGGAAGTCGTCGGCGATCTTGCGCGACATCACCTGCGTGTCGGTCTTGCCCAGCACGTCCTTCGATTCCAGGCCGAAGAACCTCTCGAACTGGCGATTCACGAATTCGTAACGGCCGGCCAGATCCTTGAGGGCGATCACGGAGGTGGAGTTGTTCATGATGGACAGCAGGATCTCGCGGTTCTTGCGCGTGTCGCGCTCCGCCACCAGTCGCTCGGTATGGTCCAGCAGCACAATGATCGCACCGCGGGTACCGTGCACTTTGGTCTCATAGGGCGAGACATGCAGCAGGTAATGGCGCTCGTTGGAAAAGATATGCGTCTCGCCGACGCGGTTGTTGGCGATGGCCTCATGCACGACCGTGGAGAATTCCTTCATCCCCACCGGCAGGCGCATGCTCGTGATGGGCTGCTTGATCGAGACGGTGGAAAGCGAGAACAGGGCCGCCGCCGGACTGTTGAAGCGCGTCAGTTCGAGTCCGGCGTTGCACACCATGACCGGGAAGCCGACGCTGTTCTGGATGTTCTCCAGATCGTTGAACAGATCGCTCAGTTCGCCGGTGCGCACCTGCAATTCCTCGTTGACGGTGGTCAGTTCCTCGTTGGTGGATTGCAGCTCCTCGTTGGCCGCTTCCAGTTCCTCGTTGGAGGATTGCAATTCTTCGTTGGCTGCAACCACTTCCTCGTTGAGCGCCTGCATCTCCTCGTTCGAGGTTTCCAGTTCCTCGATCACCGTCTGCAGACGCTCGCGCGTGGAGATGAGTTCCTCCTCCAGTTCGCGCACGTTGCGACCTTCCGCGCTGACCGGCGCGACATCGCCCGCCTCCGCTACCGCCACGACCTGCGGCAGGATCTCGAACGAAACCAGGAAGAACGGGTTGACGACGCCGCGATCCAGCGGATGCACGACCAGTCGCACTTCGCGAAATTCACCGCCTACCTTGATACCATGCGGACGGCCGATGGCCGATTCCTGCTTGTGCTCGGCCTGGTGTTGCAGCAATTGCAGATCGGCACGCAGTTCGCGGTGCAGCAGGTTCTGGAGATTGAAGTTGGGTTTGCCGGGAACGACAGAGAGAAAAGGACTCACGTCCCCGTGCATGTGCAAGATGTCGAAAGTGCCGTTGATCAGCACCGTGGCCGGTACGTAACGGCGCACCGCCTCGTTCAGCAGACGCAGCTCGGAATCGGCCACGACCTTGGGAACGCTGCGTTCCGCCATATCCGGCAAACGGAAAGCCGACACGCTGAGTCTCGACTCGCCCGCACAGCGCCGGTAGATGCGCGCCGATTTGTCCAGCACCTCGAACAGGGCCTCCTGCTGGAAGATGCCTTCCGATTTGCCGAGGAACAACAGACCGTTCGGGTTGAGGCTGTAATGGAAAGTCGACAACACCTTGGCCTGCAATTCGTTCTGCAGGTAGATCAGCACATTGCGGCAACTCACCAGATCGAGACGCAGGAACGGCGGGTCCTGCACCAGGTCCTGGCGCGCCACCACCACCATGTCGCGCAGGGTGCGCGACACTTCGAGGCGGTTGCCGACCTTCTGGAAATAGCGGATCGCCAAACCCGGCTCCAGATCGACCAGCGCGCTTTCCGCATAGGAACCTTTGCGCGCGACCGCCAGCGCATTGAGGTCGATGTCGGTGGCGAAGATCTGGATGCGGAACTGGTTGATGTTCGGCCCCAATAACTCCGCCAGCATGACTGCCAGCGTGTAGGCCTCCTCGCCCGTGGCGCAGGCCGGCACCCAGATGCGGATCTCGTCACCCGGGCGTTTGGTCTGGAGGATGCTGTTCAGCATGGCGCGCAATGCGCCAAACGATAACGGGTCGCGGAAGAAGGCCGTGACCGAGATCAGGATGTCCTTGCCCAGATGTTCCAGTTCTTCCGGATTGTTGTCGACCAGCGTCAGATAATCGTCAAGATCGTTCACATGACATGCCGCCATGCGCCGCTCGATGCGCCGCCACAGAGTGCCTTCCTTGTAACCGGAAAAATCGATGCGCGTATGCTGCTTGACCTTGATCAGCAGTTTCTTGAGCGTGGTCGCGCCGACCGGCGGTTTGTTGGCAACCGTGACCGTGCCGTGCGAACGCGCGATGATGGCGATTTCTTTGGCGATCTCTTCGGGCGACAACACCCAGTCCACACAGCCGGTATCGATGGCGGATTGCGGCATGCCGGTGTACTTCGCGGTCTGCGGGTCCTGGGCAAAGGTGTAGCCGCCCGCCGCCTTGATGTCGCGCAGCCCGGAGGCGCCGTCGCTGCCGGTGCCGGAGAGGATGACGCCGATGGCGTCCTCGATTTTTTCTTCCGCGAGCGAGGTGAGGAACATGCTGACCGAGGGACGCGGCGATGCCTCGCGCGGACCTTCAATGAGTTCGAAACAACCGTCTTTCAGTTTGACGTTATTGCTGGCCGGCGCGACGTAGATGGTGTCGGGCTCGGGTTGTATGCCGTTCTCCACCTCCTGCACTGCCATCGCGGTTTCGCGCCCCAGCAGTTGCGCCATCATGCTGCGGTGGGTGGGGGAGAGATGCTGGAGAACGACGTAAGAGATGCCGAGATCGGTGGGCAGGGCCGCGATCAGCGCGGAGAGCGCTTCGAGTCCGCCTGCGGAAGCACCAATGCCGACCAGATAAGGTCGCAATGCGGCAGGAGGTTTTGCAACTGCGTCATTGCTTGTTGCAACACCTGCACCGGGCAGGGACGAGGTTACAGCGGCCTCGGATTTCTTTCTTCCGGCTGGACGGGTCATAGTTCTCTCTCTAAGAAATCGGGATTCGCACAGACTCCCGGAAAATTCCGCCCACAAATTAGTCTAGCATGCATAAACCCTAACAGTCTGTACGATAATACCCATAAGCCTTTGATGGAAATTAAGCTCAGAAGAAATCCTCACAATTACAGCCGAATTGCGAGGACAATGAAAACATGGGTTTTTGAGCATTTTCAGGTATTAAACGCATGACTCACCAGATTTCGCCTTCCGACATATTCCCCTGGAATGACAATTTCGAGACAGGCATCCCTATCGTCGACGAGCAGCATCGCAAACTGGTCGAACTGCTGAACAAATTGGCCAGCCATCTGGCGTATGGAGTGGACAAGCCGGAGTTGAACCAGGTGTTCGACGAAATGACCGACTACACGCTGATCCACTTTCAAACCGAGGAAGGCATCTGGAGGCAGTACCTGCCGACAGACGAATTGTCGCTCCAGCATGAAAAGACCCATCTGGATTTCGTGAAGGAAGTGATCCTGCTCCAGGGCAAGCAGGATTCGCTGGCGACCGAGCAGGTGATCGACGAGATCGTCGTCTTCCTGACGCACTGGCTGGCCTTCCATATTCTCGAGTCCGACAAGAACATGGCCAAGATCGTTCTTGCGATGCAACAGGGCATGACCCTCTCCGAGGCCAAGGAAAAGGCCCACATCGAAATGAGCGGTGCGCTGCGCATCCTGATCGAAACCGTACTCAGCATGTACGACACGCTGTCGTCGCGCACGCTGCAACTCATGCGCGAGATCGCGGAGCGGCAGCGCGCGGAAGACAGGCTGCGCCTGTCCAGAAAAGTTATCGACAGCACGCTGGAAGCGATATTCATCACCGATGCGCATGGACTGATCATCGACACCAATCCCGCGTTCTGCCAGGACGTTCGCCGCGAACATGAGCAGCTCGTCGGCAAGGATATCCGGCTGGTCAAACCGGGACTGTTCAGCCACAACAAAACCGACTTCATCTGGCGCACCGCGACCGAAAGCGGCCACTGGGCCGGCGAAACGGTGGGACGCGACGCGAACGGCGAAATCGAGGGCGCGTGGCTGGCGCTTTCTTCCATCAAGGACAACCAGGGCGCCGTCACCCACTACGTCGGCGTCGTGTCGGCCATTACCCAGTTGGTCAAGCGTCAGCACATTCTTGAAGTCGAAGCCAATCACGATGCGTTGACCGGCCTGCCCAACCGCCGCCTGCTGCAGGACCGGCTCGATCAGGCGATTCTGCGCAGCAAGCGCAGCGGACATGTGCTGGCAGTGTGCTATCTCGATCTGGACGGATTCAAGCTGGTCAACGACACACTCGGGCACGATGCGGGAGACGATGTGCTGCGACTCGTTGCCGGGCGCCTGAGCAAAGTGCTGCGCGGCGAAGATACGGTGGTGCGTTCGGGCGGCGACGAATTCGTGCTGCTGCTGGGCGATCTGGACGGAGAACAGGATGCCGCGCAATCATTGAGCCGGCTGCTGCTGGATATCGCCCAGCCGATACTGATTCACGGCATGCCCGTGAATGTCAGCGCCAGCATAGGCGTCACACTCTACCCGCTGGATTCCGGCACACCGGAGCAACTCCTCAAGCATGCCGACGAAGCGATGTTTGCGGCGAAAAAAGAAGGCAAGTCGCGTTACCACTTATTCGATTTATTACATACCGATCAAACAGTTGACCGCAGCCCGACAAAGTTGATTTGACTTGTACGGCTGAATTTCCTATTCTTCGCCCCAAGTTAACCGAATTTTTTAACCGTACGGTTGAATCAAGAAATGGACCAGAGCACTGAACAAATCATCCTGGAGGCGGCGGCGGCACAGTTCGCCGCCAAGGGCTACGGCGGCGCACGGGTGGAAGAGATCGCCGCGGCGGCGGGCGTCAACAAGGCGACGCTGTATTACCAGATCGGCGACAAAGCCGTGCTTTACGGCCGGGTGATCGACGATTTGCTGCGCAGCGTCGCCGACCGCATCACCGCAGCTCTGGCGGCGGAACAGGACCCCGAGCAAAAGGTGCGCGCCTATGTGCGCGAATTTGCCGCCAGCGCCCGGGAGTGCCAACCCCTCGCTCCCATCCTGATGCGCGAGGTGGCCGGCGGCGGCGCCAATCTTCCGGACAGCGCGCTGCTGCAGATGGGACGCATCGTCAACGCGCTGGACCAGGCGGTGCGTGCTGGGATCGCCTCGGGCGTATTCCGTGACGTGAATCCCTTCATCGCCCACATGCTGGTGGTGGGCAGCCTCAGCTTCTTCAATGCCGGCGCGCCGATACGCGCGCGCGTTGCCGCGAGCCAGGGGCTCGCCTTCCAGCCGGAGGTGAACATGAACCACGACGAAATGACCGCACAACTCAGCGCGATGGTGCTGGGGGCGTTTAGGAATGCATAAATCCGGAAACTTCATAAGGAAGCACAACATCCCCTCCCCCTTGCAGGGGGAGGGTTAGGGTGGGGGTAGATGTGCTAGTGGTTCTCGACTCTACCCCCATCCTGGCCTTCCCCCTGCAAGGGGGAAGGAACTGGTTCGGAGCTAATGAACTATCGTCATAAAGACACAAGGAGAAACACCATCATGACCACCTGGCGCCACCGCACCGAACAGGCATTCGAGAACTTCGGCCACTTCATCTTTCGCCGCCGCTGGCTGGTGATTGCCGCGATGCTGCTGTTTGCAGCCGGCTTCCTCTCGCAGCTTCCCAAGACCACCATCGACACCTCGACCGAGGGCTTCCTGCAAAAAGACGATCCCATCCTGATCACCTATAACGCATTTCGCGAGCAGTTCGGGCGCGACGAGCTGATGCTGATCGCCGTCACCCGTCCCGACGGCGTGTTCGAGCCCGCATTCCTGGCCAAGCTGCGCGATTTCCACCGCGAACTGGAGAACGAACTGCCCCACATCGACGACATCACCAGCCTGGTGAACGCGCGCAACACGCGCGGCGCCAAGGGCGAACTGATTGTCGAAGATCTGCTGGAACAATGGCCGGAGACGCCGCAACAGCTGGCCGCGATCAGGCAACGCGCCCAGGACAATCCCGTTTACCGCAACATGCTGCTTTCGGAAGACGCCACCATCACCACCGTGGTGGTGAAGACCAATGCCTACGGCGATGACGGCAGCGGCGATGCGCTGGCCGGTTTCGACGAGCCGACGGCCGACGCCGCGCCGGTGAAACGGCGCTTCCTCAACGACACGGAGAACAGCGCGGTGGTGCGCAAAGCTGCCGAGATTGCCGCGCGTTATCACGGCAACGACTTCCGCATCCAGATGGCGGGGGCGCCGGTCTTCAACGACGTGCTCAAGACCGCGATGCAGGACAACATCCGCCGCTTCATGGGCATGGCGGTCCTGATCATAGGCGGCTTGTTGTACCTGATGTTCCGCCGCATCTCCGGGGTGCTGCTGCCGCTGCTGGTGGTGGCGCTGTCGGTGCTGTCGACGGTCGGTTTGATGTCTTTCACCGGCACCCCGATCAAGCTGCCGACACAGATTCTTCCGTCATTCCTGCTGGCGGTGGGAATAGGCGCCACGGTCCACTTGCTCGCGATATTTTTCCGCCACTTTCACAAAAGCGACAACAAGGAAGAATCCCTCGCCTACACCCTGGGCCATTCGGGTCTAGCCATTGTGATGACCAGCCTCACCACCGCAGCGGGCCTTGCCTCCTTCGCCGGCACGCCGGTGGCACCCATTTCCGATCTCGGTTTCTTCTCTGCGGCCGGGGTGATGATCGCGCTGCTCTACAGCCTGGTGCTGTTGCCGGCGCTGCTCGCCGTGATGCCGCTCAAGAGCGCCGGCGCGAAAGGCACTTCCGAGCGCCATGAGCGCATGGATCGCTTTCTGCTGGCAACGGCCGATTTCGCGGTCAACCGTTACCGCGCGATTATCGCGGTCAGCGCGGTGGTGTTCCTGATCGGCTTCGCGGGCGTGCTGCAGGTGCGTTTCTCGCATATGCCGCTGTACTGGCTGCATGCCGACGAACCCTTGCGCCAGGCCACCAGCTACATCGACGAGAAAATGAAAGGCAGCAGCACGGTCGAAGTGATCATCAAGACCGGGCGCGAGAACGGTCTGTACGAGCCTGCGATCCTGAACGGCCTCGAAACCCTGCGCACCGAAGTGGAAGCGATCCACCAGGGCGATCTGTTCGTGGGCAAGACGCTGTCGGTGGCCGACATCCTCAAGGAGACCAACCGCGCGCTCAACGAGAACCGTCCCGAGGCGTATGCGCTGCCGCAGGATCGTGCGCTCATCGCACAGGAGTTCCTGCTGTTCGAGAACTCCGGCTCCGACGATCTGCAGGACTATGTCGATTCCGGCTTCACCCAGGCACGCTTCACGGCGAAGACGCCGTGGCTGGACTCGCTGGTCTATCCGCAATTCATCCGCACCATCGACGACAAAGCGCGCGCCATCTTCGGCAGCAATGCGGAGATCACCATCACCGGCACTGCGGCCCTCTTCGGCCGCACCTTTTCCGCAGCCATCCAGAGCACCGCACAGAGTTATATCTGGGCCGTCATCGCCATCACGCTGATGATGATCGCGCTGATCGGCAACGTGCGCATGGGACTGGTCAGCATGATCCCCAACCTGGTGCCGATCTTCCTCACCATCGGGCTGATGGGCTGGCTCGGCATCCCGCTCGATATGTTCACCATGCTGATCGGCTCCATCGCCATCGGCCTGGCCGTGGACGACACCATCCACTTCATGCACAACTACCGCCGCTATCACCACACCAGCGGCGACGTAAAACATGCGGTGGAACAAACACTGCTCGGCGCGGGCCGCGCCATGCTGGTGACGTCCATCGTCCTTTCCACCGGCTTTTTCATCTACATGTTCTCGAACCTGAACAACCTGTTCGCCTTCGGCCTGCTCACCGGCTTCACCATTCTCACCGCACTGGTGGCAGACTTCCTGCTCACCCCGGCGCTGATGACCGCCATGAGTTCCCGCATGATGAGCGACCAGGAAGATCAGCGTTATGAAGATGCAGATGACGAATCCAAAGCAAACTGACAAGGAGCACACCAAATGAACAGATATCTTTGCACCGCACTACTGCTCGCCACCTTCGCCGCCGCTCCCGTTGCCGCGGCGGACCTGAGCGCGCGCGAGATCATGCAGCGCGTCGACGACCGCGACGACGGCGACAACAGCAGTTCAGAAATGGAGATGGTGCTCATCGACAAGAGCGGCCACGAGCGCGTGCGCAAGCTGCGTTCCTTCAACAAGGACAAGGGCGAGGACAAGATGCGCATCATGTTCTTCCTGGAACCGGCCGACGTGAAGGACACCGGCTTCCTCACCTTCGACTACGACGACGCCAAAAAGGACGACGACCAGTGGCTCTACCTGCCCGCGCTGCGCAAGACCAAGCGCATCGCCTCCAGCGACAAGAGCGGCAGCTTCATGGGGTCCGACTTCAACTACGCCGACATGACGCGCAAGGACCTCGACGCCTACGACTTCAAGATTCTCAAGGAAGAAGAAGTGCGCGGCGCCAAAAGCTGGGTGATCGAAGCCATCCCGAAAACGCGCGAAGAGATCGAAGAGACCGGCTACACCAAGTCGGTGGTATTCGTGCGCCAGGACAGCTACATCGTGGTGCGCGCCGTGCACTGGGAAAAAGACGGCGGCCGCCTCAAATACCTGGACGCCCTCAAAGTCGAACAGATCGACGACATCTGGACCATCACCGAAAACACCATGACCACCAAACAAGGCAAGGAGACCTTGCACAAGACCGTACTGCGCTTCAGCAACGTCAAGTACAACCAGAAGCTCACCGAGGACATGTTCAGCGTGAGGCGGTTGGAGAAGGGGCTGTGAGAGGACATAGCCCCCTCCAACTCCCCCTTGCACCCGCAAGGAGTACGCCGGTGGGTTCCCCGCTGCTGCGCAGCGACCCTCCCGCAGTCAGGGGAGGAGCAGACTCTGCTCTCCCCCTGATAAGGGGGAGTTGGAGGGGGTTGAATTGAAACTTCACTTGTCCGAATAAATAGCACCCAAACATCATGCATTCAAAAACACTTGCCACCCTCGCCCTTGCCACCCTCCCCCTGCTGTGGTGCGGCGCAAGCAACGCCGAATCCTCTCTCGATCAAGCCCTCGACGGCTTCGATGAAACGGTTACGACTCCAACCAACTCCGTCGACGAGGCGCTTGGCGGTTTCGAGGATGCAGCAGCCGCTCCCGCCAGCAAAGCCACGCCGCAACAGGCCGACGCACCGTGGCGCCTGTCGGGTGCGACGATAGTGTCGGCCAGTTGGAGCTATGCCCACGACGCCCCCGCGCCGGGCGAGACCGACCATCGCGGCCTGTCGCGCCTGCGCGGCAAGCTCAGTCTCGAACTGGACGGCCAGTTGAACGAAACCTGGCGCGCGCACGCGACCGGCTATGCCTTCTACGACGCAGCCTACGCACTCAATGGGCGCGCTGGATACACCGATGAATTCATTGCTTCAATGGAGCGCGAAGCCGAACTGGGCGAAGCGTTCGTGCAGGGGCGCGTGCACCGCGCGCTCGACCTCAAGCTGGGACGGCAGATCGTGGTGTGGGGCAAGTCCGATTCGCTGCGCGTCACCGATGTGATCAATCCGCTCGACAACCGCGAACCGGGCATGGTCGACATCGAGGACCTGCGCCTGCCCCTGACCATGGCGCGCGCCGATTACTATCTCGGCGACTGGAGCTTCACCGCACTCGCCATTCCCGAGATCCGCTTCAACAAGAATCCGGCTCGGGGCTCAGATTTCTATCCCTACACTACGCCATTGCCGACAGAGATCACGCCCAAGGATGGCGGCGGCAATACCGAGTACGCCTTCGCCGCCAGCGGACTCTTCAGCGGCTGGGATCTCTCGCTCTACTGGGCACGGATATATGACGACACGCCGCATGCCGTGGTGGCGAGCGGCGTGCCGCAACTGCAGCACAGCCGCCTCACCATGGGCGGGCTGGCCGCCAATGTGGCACTGGGCAACTGGCTGGTGAAGGGCGAAGCGGCACGCTTCAGCGGCATTGGATATAGCGGCGCGACATCCGCATACACGCGCAACGACATCATGGTCGGCACCGACTACAGCGGATTCGCCGACACCACCCTGGCGCTAGAAGTGGTCAGCCGGCGCATCGGCAATTACGACACCTCACTGAGCAGCGCCGGCATCCCCAAAGAAGAATGGCAGACCGCCATGCGCTATCAGGGCGATTTCATGCACGCGCGACTGCACCTCATCGCCCTCGCCTCCGCCTACGGCAAACAATTGAACGAAGGCGGCTTCACCCGCCTCTCCGCCGCCTACGACCTGGCCGACGCCGTCAGCATCACCGGCGGCATCATCAGCTACCGCGGCGGCGACAAATTGCCCTTCGACGCAATTGCCAACAACGACCGGCTGTTTGCCGAACTGAAATACAGCTTCTAGCTGCGCCAACAAGCAGAAAAGTAATCGTGTGGAATACCCCCCTCGGCCTGGCCGGGGGACCTCACTGAATTCAATCCCCCGCAAAAATGCCGTCTCCCTTACCCGGCAAATACAGTCTTTCGTCCAGAGCGAATTCACCATCGCTGCGCTAGATTGAGCTCGGACCAATGGATTACGTGGTCAGTCGGCTCGCAAATGGTTTTTGAAAAATATTGCCGGCCGAATATTTGGAGAAAAATTATGGGACTGGAAATGAAGCGGTCATTCCGCACCATGGCGACGCTGGCTATCCTGCTCGGATCGCTTGTCGGCTGCGGAGCAGGCAGCCATTCTCCGCTCCCGGGTCCCGGCGCCGAACAGGTGAATACCGTCACGGGCGTTGCAGCGACCGGAAGCCCGGTTTTCGGCATGATAACGCTCAAAGATTCTTCCTCTCCTGCGGTGGAGCTGACCACATCGACCGCCAGTGACGGCACGTTTGCATTCAATACGGACAATCTCGTTGCGCCATTCATCCTCAAAACAGCCAGCGGCGGCAAGACTCTGTACTCGGTAGCCATCGACGGAAACGGGGTCACCAACATCAATCCCCTGACCACCATCGTGGTCAGCGCGGCCGCCGGCGGTGCCGATTTGGATGCTTTGTATGCTGCGGGCGCCCCGTCGGCGCTGGCAACACTGGCATTGAACCTTCCCGGGGCCGAGACTGCGGTGCAAACGGCCCTGGCTCCCGTCTTCAGCCAGTTTGGTGTAAGCGGCAACATCATCAATTCGACCTACGTGGCAGATCACACAGGGGCAGATGCCATTCTGGACGTGATCGACGTATCCGTTTCGGCGGGCACGATCAGGCTCACCAACAAGGCCAACGCGGCCGTCATCCTGACGACCCCCGCATCGGCCATCGGCAACGCTGCGGCGGCGGTGGCGAACATACCACCCGTGCCGGTGCCTTCGCTGGGCGCCACGCTGTACCGGTCGAACTGCTCGCGTTGCCACGGAGATATCTTCACGTCCTCGCTCATCGGCAGAAGCACGCCGGTGAAAATTCTGGGCGCGATTGCGTCCGACTTCGGCGGCATGAGCGCCTTGTCCGCTTTGACACCCGAAGAAATTCAGGCAATCAGCGACGCCATTCCCGCCCAGGCGCCGCCGCCCCCTGCTCCCGGCACGCCTAACGGTACGGCCTTATACAGCTCGCAGTGCGCGAGCTGTCACGGCGGCTTGGCTGTGTCGACCAAGCTGGGCGTTTCATTCGTGCGCATCCAGAATGCGATCAGCACCAACACGGGAAACATGGGGCGCCTTTCCAGCCTGAGCTCCGCAGAACTCCAGGCAATTGTTGACGTGCTCAATCCCGCCCCCACAACGCCCATACCGCCGACAACGCCAACACTGGACGGCGCCACGATTTACGCCGACAACTGCGCCGGCTGCCACGGCGCTTTGGCCGTCTCTACCAAGAAAGGATTGACGGTTACGCGGTTTTACAGCGCGGTGACGTCGAGTTTTACGGGCATGGCCTATCTCTCGAAACTGAGTGTGGCGGAGTTGCAGGCCTTGATCAGCGTCTTGCCGCCAGCCATCCCCGACCCGGGCACGCCCCCGGGGCAACCGTTGTACGAAACCCTTTGCTCCGGTTGTCACGGCGCATTGGCCTCCTCCACCAAAGGCGGGGCGACTGCGGCCAGAATTCAGGGGGCCATTGCGAACAATACGGGCAACATGGGCTCGTTAGCTTCGCTCACTACCGCCCAGATCGCCGACATTGTTACCTCGCTGGCGGCGGTTGCCCCGCCGCCGACGCCTGTCACCGGGGCGGAACTGTATGCGCTCAATTGTGCCGGATGCCACGGCGCACTGGCGTCATCCGCCAAAGGCGGTGCGACCGCGCTCAGGATTCAAACCGCAATCGCCAATAACACCGGCAGCATGGGTACATTCTCGACACTCACGGCTGCGCAGATCGCCGATATTGCGAACGCTCTGGCAGCGATACCGCCACCTGTCGCTCCTCCCACGGGAGCAGGTTTGTATACGGCGAATTGCGCCGGCTGTCACGGCCCCTTGGCGACGACGACCAAAGGCGGTGTTACTGCCGCAAAAATTCAAGCGTCGATCAACAGCAACCTGGGAGGAATGGGTTATCTCTCTACCCAGCTCGATGCGGCCCAGATTGCCCTGATCGAAGCCGAATTGGCACTACATGCCGCCCCTGCCTGCGGCAGCTGCCATGCGGTCACGCTTGCCAACATCGCCACCGGGCGGCACAGACTGCATACCACCGCCCCGTCGGGATCGATACTTGCCGGATTCCTCGCGACCACCTCGTGCAGCATTTGCCATGGTGCCGGCTACACCACCACAACCAACGTAGCCGCAACGCATAACAACGGCACGGTGGATATCAACGTCGCGAATATCCGCTGGGTGGCGCCGATCAGGTCTGCCAACGGCACCGTGACTACCCGGGGGACTTGCACGCCCGCGTGCCACGGCAGAGAGAGTTGGTAGGCTCGCCAGACGGGCAAGCAGCGGGAGGAAATCAGAACGGGCAACACCTGAATTCCGGATGGATTGTTCCGGGAGGGCCGGGGTTTGTGCATGGATAAACCTGAATCCAATACCACCAATAATCGGGCATAAATCATGAATAAATTTATTGGGCTAATTATCCTGGTTTTCTTCTGTACCCATACTGCTGTCGCAATCGCGGCGGCGGAAGACGACATCGTTCTGAACGGCGACGCAAAATGCACCGTGTGCCACGATGAAGCCGATTCCCCGGAGTTGCTGGCCATAGGCAAGACCCCTCACGGCGTCAGGGCGGACGACAGAACGCCGACTTGCACCAGTTGCCACGGCGAGAGCGTCGGTCACATCGAACACAAGGGCAAAAACAAACCGCCCAAACCGGACCGGACTTTCGGCAAGCACACGGCCACCCCAGCGGCGGATCGAAACCAGGCCTGTTTGAACTGCCACCAGAAAGACAACAAGCGGCACTTGTGGGTGGGCAGTGCCCACGAGACCCACGACATCGCCTGCAATGCATGCCACCAGGTCCACGCCGCATTCGACAGCGTGCAGGACAAGCGCACCCAGCCCGACGTGTGTTTCGCCTGCCACAAAGAACAGCGTGCGCAAGTGAACAGGCAATCGCACCATCCCGTGCTGGAAGGCAAAGTGAGCTGTTCCGATTGCCACAATGTGCACGGTTCTGCCGGCCCCAGGTTGATGAAGGCGGACAGCGTGGTGACCACCTGCTACGCCTGCCATGCGGAAAAACGCGGGCCTTTCGTGCACAACCACCAGCCGGTAACCGACGACTGCACCAACTGCCACATGCCGCACGGCACCACTGCCGACAACCTGCTGAAAGCGCGTCCGCCGCTGGTCTGCTACCAGTGCCATAGCGGGCACGGCACACCGGGCATTGCGGGCATCGCACCCGGCGTGACCACAAATCCGCAGTCCGACACGTTTATCGAACAGGGACGCGGCTGCCTGAATTGCCACACTGAAATTCACGGCAGCAACAACCCGCACGGCGGACACAATCTGCTTCCCTCCGCCTTCTTCTTGCGTTAACGGGAGAGCCATCATGAACAGGATTCATGCAAATCCATTTCGCCTGCTGGCTGCCGCAACAGCAGCATTGCTGGCTTGCGGGCAAACTCGCGCGGAAACGAGCGAGGAAGTCATTCTGCTGACCACGCCGGAAAGCCATGTCGACACCGGCATCGGCAAGGTGACCAGCGGCAGCGATACGAAGCGGTTTTCGCAATACACCGGCATCACCGACAACACCTCCGTCCTGCAGGATCTGGAGATCATCAAGCGTGACAATGCGACCGGTTTGTGGACGACCGTGTCGGCCAGGAATACCGGCCTTGAAACGCGCGAGTTGAATTTCTCGCAAAAGAAACAGGGCAAGTGGAAGTATGCGGTTGATTACAACGAAATCGTGCGACTGGACCCTTACATTATTCATACCGGAATGACCGGTGTCGGCACAACGAGGCCGACCATCGCCCTGATCGAGACGCCTTCCATGCCGGCGGCGTGGGCGACGGCAAACGGTCTCGACGCGAGCAACGGCGTGCAGGGCAACGATGTGGAACTGAAATTGAAACGCACCGCCTACGGCGTGAGCGCAGACCGGTGGATCACGCCGGAACTCCAGGTTGAAATCGCCTTCAGGAACGAAGACAAGAACGGCGCGCGCATGTTTGGCCGCGTCGGCATGCCTTCCATCAAGGATATGAGAAACAATCCCGATGCGACGGGCGCCAGCGCCAACGGCGGCTGGGCAATTCTGCTGACGCCCGAGCCGATAGATTCGAACACCCGCACGATAGAAAGCCGGCTCAATTTCAGCCGCAACAAGCTGGCTTTGTCCGTCGGCTATAACGGCTCGTTCTACGCCAATCAATTCGGCAGCATGACACCGAATGTTCCCGGCACGCTCAACCGGGGAACGCTGTGGACAAATTGCGCCACGGTGGGTTGCTCGACCGTGCAACAACTGGTTTCCGCGCCGGTTGCCTTGCCGCCCGACAACCAGTCGCACCAATACTTTCTGACCGGAAATTACGCGGTGTCGAACACCACACGCAGCAATTTCAGACTCGCTTACACAATCGGCGTGCAAAACGAAAGTTTTGCCGGGATGGGCCTGACTCCTTCGGCTTCCGCTCCGGGCAGTCTGGGCGCCGTGGTGAATACCACACTGGCACAGTTCGGGCTGACCATGCGACCGTTACCGGCGTTGTCGCTCAATGCGGGTCTGCGCTATGAAGATCGTGCCGACAAAACGCCGGTCTACGTGTACAACACCGGCGGCGTCACCAACAATGCACTTAACGGCACGACCAACTGGCCCTCCGGCTCGCAGACGCGCACCGCAGTGAAGCTGGACGGAATATATCGTCTGGCGAACGGCAACTCGGTCATGTTGGGACTTGACCGGGAACGCAAGAAAACGCCGTTGCCGCCCGCCAATACCGCCTTATTCTCAAAACAGATATTTTTCCGCCCGGTGCTGGATGAAACAGGCGTGCGTGCAGAATACCGCAAGGCAATTTCCGAATCGCTGAATGGGGCGGTGGGCGCCGAGTACAAGCAGCGTCGCGGCAATGACAACGACTGGGTCACGACCAGCGGAACGGTCGGCAACGAGTTGATCAGCTTCGACCCGGGCGCACCCGCCGTGGTCAGCGATGCTGGCGGGAATTTTGTGCTGCCCGTCATGTACATGGACAGAAACCGCACCAGATTGCGCGGCAACATCGATTGGGACGCCACGAAAGAAATCTCGCTGCAGACTGTGATAGAGCATTCGCAGGATCACTATTTGCGGGCCTTCCCCGCCAGTATCACCCCGGCACAGGTGGTGCCTGTCGATGCGGGCGCACGCGACATCACCAGCGACTCGCTCACGCTCGATTCAGCTTACCGGATAACTGACGATTGGAAGGCCAACGGTTACTGGACGCGCAGCTACAACCGCTGGAACGTAAACAAGGCCAACAACGGGGACGATACGCGCAACACCGGCAACACGGTCGGTCTGGGCGTCAGCGGCAGGGCCACGGCTGACTGGACGGTCGGCCTGGATATCTTGACGACTCGCGACAAGACCACATTCGACAACGTGGTCGCCACCGGCAATACAGGCGGTGCCGGCAATATCGCAGGGTGGGCGGGACAATCGCTGCCCGGCAACTTCCTGCCGGCGATAAACTACCAGACCGACCGCATAAGCCTGCGCGGCAAGTACACCCTGAACCTCACTTCGGATGTGTCGCTAAGGTTGACCTACCAGCATTTCAAAACCGATGACTGGCAATGGGGATATAACGGAATTCCGTTCCTGTTCTCCGACAACACCACGGTGTCGCAACCGATGAGTCAAGTGGCGAGATTTTTCAGCGCCAGCTACGTGCTCAGGTTTTAGCGATGCCTCCCCACCGCAAGGCACATGGAAATACACGGCACCCAAGTGTCGACATCAACAAACGAAAACGCTCCCGGGTTGGGAGCGTTTTCGTTTTGACAAGCGAAGCCTTGTCTATACGTCAAGGCTGATAGCGAGGAATGAAGTCGATATGGAATGCATTTCTAAGGCAGATTTTCTGACCGCCACATTCTCAGCCTGAGCAGTCGTCAGAGTAGCCAACGGCGATGGTCGCAGCGAGCTTGTAGTGTCGATCAAGTTGCTGTCCGTCAGCCTGTTGGTACTAAACGTGTCAATCTCGGCCATTGCTGCTGGTGGCATCCAGACTGTCCTATGACTGGTATGTGGTAAAGCTGCCATACAAATTTCGTCAGCTTTGAAAAATCGACCGATCACTTCGTGCCACTTCCTGACGCTCACGCCCAACGTGTGGAGCTAGGGCTGGTGTCGATGTGTTTGTAACATGCCATTTGCCTCTCCGAAATATCGTCCCTGCGTTCGACCTTGATATTTGGTTTGGTTCACGGCACGATGTGGCTATGAATAGACTTTTTCTACAACCTCGTTGGGCACCCAGAGTGACTAGGCAATCAGCAGAAGGAATCACCAAATTGAAAATGATCGATTTGCAAGCCGTAATAGTTTTGTCCCTTTTATCAGGCGCTGCGTTCGCGGAAATTCGAGAGGACAAATGTGTTCCAGACGTCTACGAAACCGTCAGTCGCAGTATGAAGAATAACGAATTCTCCCCGATGCAAGATGGCAGCAATGTAATTTCTGCCGCATGCCGGACATGGCCGTATAAGACCAGTTTGCTTCTGGCGGCATTTGCTTACGACGACGGCGTTGAATATGAAAAGAGGTTGATCGTCGCCGTAATAGACGAGAAGACAAAGCGTGTCATCAGTAGTTATCGGAGTGTTATTGGCGAGGATGCAGTCACAGAAGTTGGAGGCGACAGCCTAAAACTCGATACGGCGAGGTATCAGCTAGCCAAGGACGTGAGAGCATTCGGTGTAAAGTTTAATAGCTCTGCGCACGGAGCAAATTGCGGAGAAGCATACTGGGGCGACGAACTTACGCTCTTTGTGCCAGAGGGAAAGACATTGTCGCGGGTCCTGAGCCTGAACTTGTATCAACAAAGATGGATCAAAGGCTGCCCTGCAGCAACATCGCAGGCACTCTGGGAGGATGCGATGCTTACGGTCAGCATGGCTGACACAAGTACAAATGGCTTCCATGACATAGTGGTTACCGCAAAAATTACGGTCACTGCAGATGGGACGCCGACTGGAAACCATAGAGACCGGATCGAGCGGCACACTTTGCATTACGATGGGACAACTTACCAAAAAGGACAGACTGTCCCATGGTGGTTAGCAATCTGATCCTATTGCGTTTGCAGCCACAGGGATGTTGCGTGCCCAACCTGGCGCTCAACCTCGTTCGCTTCGCTCACTGGACGCTACGCGATAAAGCCGCGCAGCGCCGGTTAGCTCTACGTTGAATGTCTGCTTTTTGAAGTCACAACTGACCGTTTCGGGTCGGATGCATCATGTCGTGAAGGGCCGATATTTGGTACGCTGATTCACCTCGGCTCAAGCGGCCGCTTCCTGGCGGGCAAAATGGCAACATCGCGGACCGCATCGTGCCAGCAGGAGACATTCGTGCTCACCCATACTATTATGCGTCAGACTGATAACAGTTGGATTCACAGGTTATGAATGAAATTCATTTGCTTGCAATTGTTGAAGTGCCAAAAAGCGACCGTGTCATTTGTCAGGCACCTGGTTGCAATCATCCCGTTTATAAACGCATTCACGTTGTAAAAAGGGATGATGCACTCCAAGTTCTTGGCTCCGAATGCTTCAAAAAACTTTTTGGTGAATCGCTTTCTGTGCCAAGCTATGGATCAACTGAAGGCAAGCTTCTCACACCAGAGGAGAGGCAATTGCTTATCGAGAATACCTCTCGTCTTATAGAAAAGCTTGAAGCTGAACATCTAGCTGCGAAAAAATTGAAGTCATTTAAGCCTGTAGCACCGGAGGTGGTTAGGGCAACCCCATTATCAACACCGAGCAGGCTTACTAATTATGCAGCTGAGCTTCAAGCCAAACAGGAACTTCGTAATGAATTTGGTATAAACCCTGATCTGCCAGGTTGGAGTGGATTGGTACAAGCAAGAATGAAAGAGCTACTTCGTTGAGCAGCAGATATAGAAGGCGCGCGAATAGCAGCACAGGCCGCTCACTTCCATGTTGATGTCTACATTTGGCTAAGCCGCCAGATTCCAATATTCGATGAGCCGCCCGCCATGGCCGAGTGGTGGCTTGGCTGAACCTCGGCCAAAGTCGACATTGAGCATTTGAGGATATTACTTCCGCTATGTGCCATAAGCCGCCCCTCGCATTTCTTTCCAAAATGAGACATTCGCTCCCATCCGTACTATTATCCATATGAGGAACAATAATTTCGGTGGGCTTCAATGAATCAATTAGTCATCAAAAATATGCTTTCCACACTAATTTCAATAGTACAGACCGGTGGGTCTGTTGAATAACTGTTGGGCGCCTGACGAAAGATGAAACCCATGCAGCCCCTCAAATGAGCACATACGCAAACTTCCAGGAAATGCTCGCCGAGACGAAGTTGGCGGGTGACAGAGCTTGTGCCTTGATCCTAGCAGCAAACATTGACAACCGCCTGCGCGACCTTCTCGCGGCATTCTTCGTCGAGATGAGCAACAACCAGAAAGATGCGCTGTTCAAAGGTAATGGCGCGCTGTCAACGTTCTCGTCAGTAACTAGGGTTGCCTTCGCGAGTGGTCTTCTTTCGAACGACGAGTTCAACGACATCAACATTATTCGAGACATTCGCAATCTGTTCGCGCATCAAGAGCAAGGCTGGAGCTTTTCGACCACAAAGGTGGTGCAACTCTGTAGCTCACTGAAGATGCCCACTACGCTGCGAGCGGAACACCCGGAGCTGGCTCCACGTGTGCAACTACCCAGAGCCTCATTCGAGGTTGCCGCTGCATCGCTTGTTCTGCTCTTGATGAACCGGGTCGACGAGGCGTCTCGGTCTAAGCGCACGGTTCATGTGCCCACGAGCATTCTCCCTCGGAGATCGAGCGAGTGAACGGTTCCCGTGCGCGTCAGTGCATGTCAGTCCGCGCCCGATCCGAGCGCATGCGCCCAACCCTTCCTTCCAGCGGACGCCTTCGGCGCCGCTGAAGTCAAACGTTAGCGGTCATAATGCCCCACATCGCGGACTATTCCACTTTGCTTGATCTCTTCATTCGCCTCGTTGAGTCCCAAGCGAAGACGAAGATTGAAGAGGGAAGCGCTTGGCTGAATGACGCCCAGGTACTCGCGATAAAGCTTCTCCATCATCTTGTTTCAATGCGTGCGTTGGCGAGCGGCGCTACCGTAGAGACCACCAGCGGCCTGACAGTGTTCTTTGTCGATCACGCATCGGTCAAAGTTATCGCCCGCGCCGCGCTTGAGACTTATCTCGTCTTCTTCTACCTCTACGGTACGGCGGACACATCGCTTCGCCAGTTTCGGCACAAGACTTGGAAGCTCGGCGGTCTTGCGGACCGCCAAAGATTCCATGCAACAACTCCGCAAGGCCATGAGGTCTTGTCGAGCGAGAAGGAGCGAATAGACGAATTGAGGTCCGAGATTGAAATGTCGCCTCATCTCAACCAATACACAGACAAACAGCGCAAGAAGTTACTCAGCGGCGAATGGCGCATCGGCAAAGGTTGGGCCGATCTTGGTGCCCATGCAGGATTCCACGAAAAGTACTTCGAAAATATCTACGGCTATCTCTGCGGCTATTCACACTCCAGCTATTTAAGCGCTCTGCAGGTCAGCCAGGCAAAGTCGATCGAGGATCAACAAGCGCTTACGCAATCCATTCTGGGAATTGGGGTGTTCTTGATGGCCCACTTCGCGTTTACCTACTCAGGTCTCTTCAGCAACGCTGAGAGAGTTCTCTCTGCAGATCAAGTCGCAAAGCGCGTTGCTGAGAAGTGGCGGTTTGGCGTTGAAGACATGGCGAGAATCTATGACCGCTAACTTCACGTGAATGACCGGTTTCTCAAAGTTGCGATATCCGCAACGGGTCGGTTTCCGTCTGACAGGGTCGGTAGAATTTTTCAATCTCGACTGACCGCTTCGCACACACATACCAGTCATAGGACAGTCTGGATGCCACCGGCAGCTTTGGCGACAAGCGAAATACCGCAGCACACCACCATTCGCAGGTTATGCGGTTTCTAAAGACACCCGCTGTTATCAAAACGCTCAACTCTGACCAAGGCCAGGTCACCAACCTTTTCGGTTGAGACCTGTAATACATGGGGGATTGTCCCGCTGGCTTTTTTGATTTGCAGCGTTGCCGAAACGCCGGGGTGCGGATGGCCCGTATTGAATGTATCGACGATTGCTTCCTTGATCTTGCAGTTTTCGCAATTAATATCTTTTCCGCAACCGGCTTCCGTAAACGAATGGATGCAGTCAAAGACCTGTCCGCCCCGCTTGTTTGCGACATCGGACAATGATTTCCCGAATAGCCCAAGCGCTTTCGTGTTGGCGGTAATCACTTGTCTCGGATTGCCCTGCATCAAAAGGATGGGGGCATCGATGGCTTCAAGAACATCTCTATTCGATGTGTCAGATACCCTGGATGCGCATGCCTCACAAATGCCGCTTGCGATACTGCCAGGAGCATCCAGAGTCGTTTCTTTCCCGCAGGCCTTGCATTTCGCCGTCATATATTTTCCCCGTGCACATTTTGATTACGTCCAGTCAGTCGCGCCGGTGACAGCGCAACACATTGTCCTCGTCGTGGTATATGGCACATTCCTTCTGAAGTGCCGTCTTCAATTTCGCGCGGGCCCGGTGGATGCGAATTTTCGCGCTCGCCTCTGAACAGCCGCAGGCGGTAGCAGTTTCGCGTGCACTCAATCCGCCGAAGTCATGCAGCAGAATCGCGGCACGATACTCTTCCGGCAAATCTGCAACGACTTCGCGCACGCAGGTGTTCATCTGATCGAGTGCGAGGCGTTGTTCGGGAGTTGGGGTGTCGTCCGGCCATTCTGCCGCTTCGCTCTCCTCCAGGACGAGTGGTGACGCGCCATTCTTGCGGAAATGGTCCGTCGCGGTATTCGTGGCGATGGTATAGGCCCAAGTCTTCACGCTGGACAAGCCTTCAAAATCCGGCAGTCCGCGCGCGATTCGAATCAGCGTTTCCTGCAGCAGGTCCTCTGCAATGTTGCGGTCCGTCACCAATCTTTGCAGATAGCGGCCTAGCGGTGCGGAGAGCACTTTTGCCACCTCTTCGAACGACAAATCTGCGGGCTGGTCGATAACCATATCGACTGTGTCGAGCTTTTTCACAGGCCGCGTCATTTTGCTTCGCTGTCGGCGCAACCACACCCGCCCGCCGCTCCGTCCGCAGCTCCCCGTTGCACCGCCTCCAGCACGGCTCGTGCCGGCACCTGCCTGACCTTGTCAGCAAGCTCAATTGCTTCCATGATCTGCGCATCCGACAAGCCAAGCTTCTTTGCCTTGGCCATGTGGTATGTCACGCACGGAATGCAGTTGCTTGCAACGGACGCGCCAATCGCCACCAGTTCCCGTTCAACCGGGCTCAATTTATCCATGTCCACCTCCCTCATCTCAAATTCCGCCTGCACTCGCAAGCAGCTCCCTCCCTTAGACGTAATTTCTGGAAAAAGGATACAGATAATCGCAACTGGAGTGCTTGCGGGTTAATAGTAGTTCGGTTTGTTCGGGCTCATCGGACAGCGGCGAATTGAACATTAGATTTCGGCAGCGACTCTCAGGTTGGTTTGAACACCATCCAATAAAGATTGCCCACGGGGAGCAATACTGCAACGATTCCGCAGACGTACCAATATCTGTTCAACCGCCAATAAGCCGCCGGTATCTCGGTATCGGCAGCAAAGTCACGAGCCAGCCGGGCTTGCTTTATCTGTACGGGAATCAGGATAAACAACCAGATCAGGCCGGATGCCATAAACAATACGCGCCCCCAGGTGAGCCATCGAATACTCCATGAGTCCGTCATCAGCACATAGGCTATGAAATCACCGCTGGCGACAATGAGTACCGCGCCAGGGAGCGTAAACAGGTAATCCGTCAATGTCACCTGCCGCTGCGCAAAGGAGATGATGAGAGGATTCCGGGTGCGATTAGCCATCCCTTTCCACCAAGCTGTAACAGTGATATTCCCCAACAGCAAAATTGCGCCGAAAATGTGGATTGATTTCAGCAACTCGTAACTCATGATGTCTCCCGCTTATATTGACTGGGAGAAGAAATTACTCGCTGCCCTCTTGTGTGTCATTCACATTTGGTAACACCAGAGTACGGCGCAAGCGGCTGAGCGACTGAGGGGTAATACCGAGATAAGAGGCAACATAATGTTGTGGCGCTACACGAAGCAGCACGGGGCTCTCGTTGAGCAACTGCTCATAGCGCGCCTTTGCTGGCAGGGTGAGGAGCGACAGCACCCTGTGGTGGGTATGATGGTAGGCAAGGTCTGAAATCAGGCGACCTACATTTGCCCAAAACAGGTTTTGGCCAAATAGCTGTTCGACATCCGGTTTGTTGATGGAGATTATCTCTACGCCAGTCAGGGCTTCTATGCATAGCCGACTCGGCTCGCCCTGTGTAAAGCTTGCGTAATCGATGACGAAGCGGTTCTTCATGTTTGCCCCCGGCTCGTTGAAATGCAGTGACCAGGTAAAGTCTTTACCATTCTCGTCCAGCAGATAGGAGCGAACCAAACCGGAAACCAGGAAGCGCACCCGGTCGCAAACTGCACCTGTCCTTTGGATCACGTCTCCCGGCTCATACTTTTCAGGAATCAACAGATCGGCGCAGCGTCGCCAGTCGTCATCTGAAACAACGGTCAATGTGGACAGGAATGCCCGAAAATCATCTTTCCCTGATGCTGTCATGTCATCCGCCATCTCGATACCGCCAGAACAATTTCGATGCGAAATTCGACACGTCCACTTTCCCACCCAGGATGCAGTGACTCTCGATGATTGGCAGCGGTTGAGTGCGGTTCATATCGATCAGCGTTTTGAGGAATGCTGGGTTGGGGAACGGCATCAGTCACAGCCACAGGCGGTACTGCTTTGAGTGGCGGGAACGTTGTTTTCCGTGGGATGACCATCGCGCTTCCACCAATCGAGTCCTCCGATCAGTTCTTTGACACGAAAGCCCAGCTTTGTCATGTTCAATGCGCCCTTGGTCGAAGCATTGCAACCGATTCCATCACAGTACGTGACTACGAGAGCGTTTCGGTCCAAGGCAACCGTCGTTGCTTCGTTCATGGTGCGATGGGGAAGAGATATTGCGCCGGGGATGTGCCCGGCAGTGAATGCCTGGGACGAGCGCGCATCAATGACGATGACGTTTTCTCCATTCTCAAGCGCAACCTTCAAGTCCCATGAATCTATCTCGTAAGCGAGTTTATTCGAATAGTGCAGTAATTGGTCATTATCCATCGACGTCTCCGATACATGAATTGGTTGATATGGAAAGCTTGAAGTCCCCGGCGAAATCCTGTTCTTGACCGCATCGTGCCGTGAACAATACCAAATATCAATGCCGGACAGCCCCCCATAGCGGGGCGGTCGGACTGGCGACAAGGTCGTGGTTTTCCTGTTTCATGCTCGCCCAGTCAGGTAGGCCAGCAGCCGCGCCATGAGTGCGTTGTTGGCGATGTATGTCGCCGCTGGTTCGGCTTGTACGGTGGCGGCATCCTGGATGTAGGGCGCATCCACCAGTTCGGCGCGGCCGTGTTCCAGCATATCCTCGGCACTTTCCTGCGTGGTCTCCAGATGAAACTGCAGACCGACGACGTTGCGGCCCAACTGAAAGGCCTGGTTCTCGCACACCGCGCTGCGGGCCAGGCGCACTGCGCCTTCGGGCAGATCGAAGGTCTCGCCGTGCCAATGGAAGACGCGAGCCTCGGCGGGGAACTGAAAAACGTCGGCGGCAACGTTCGCCGCCCGCACCGGAAACCAGCCGATCTCCTTCACCGGATTGCGATACACCCGCGCGCCCAGCGCGCTGGCGATGAGCTGGGCGCCCAGGCAAACGCCCAGCATCGGCACGCTGCGCGACACCACGGAACGCACGAAGGCCTTTTCCGCCACCAGCCAGGGCAGTTCGGCTTCATCGTTGACGCTCATCGGGCCACCCATGGCAATGACCAGATCCAGTCCGGTCGGGTCGGGCAGTTCGGCATTTTCATAAAACCGCGTGTAGCCGATCTCGGCCCCCTGCCGGGCCAGCCAGTCGGCCATGCCGCCAATGTCTTCGAAGGGGACGTGTTGCAGTACGTGGACTTTCATCTGATGACTCCTGACTAGGGATGGGTGGATTCGCCGGATAAACGTCGGGTTACGCTGCGCTAACCCGACCTACGAGGCTACTTCGCATCCAGCGTTACATTGGCGTGCAAGCCGTCGAGGTCGAGCCCGCCACCGAAATCTACCCGGAGGAGTTCGTGCGAGTTTTTCCACAACTTGCCATCGTGGCTTGCCCAATATTTGTAGAGATACAAATCCTTTGTGAGTGCCACTTGGGTTTCAACCAGCTTTTCGGATGCGAACAACGATCCCGCAGTCTTCAGCTTTGCCGGGAAGGTGTAGCCTGCCGGATAGAACACAATGTATTCCATGTTTTGCGGCGGCGGATTGCCGACTCGGATAATCGGCAATTTCGCGATGGCATCGGTGGGGGCGGGTTGCATAGAAGCGCAACCCGCGAGGACGAACATGGCAATAACGGCGATAGCAAATTTCATATGGATTCTTTCGTTGGATTGTCTAAATGCAGCGAGGCAGGAATTTTCAGGTAAATTCCTACACTTCCTCATAGGATAGCAAGACCATATCAGCGGCCTGCTGCCGAAGCGGGATGAGCGATTGATAGGCCGATGACGTAAACCAGCCGTTCACCGCCGCCACGCTGGGAAAACGGATGACGACGATATCGCCGTGGCCGTTTTCGCCGGACAGGGCGGCGACCTGCCTGCCCCGGAACACCAGTTCGGCGCCCCAGGGCGCGAGGGTCTCCGGCACCTTGGCGCGGTATTCGGCCCACAGGTCCGAGTACTTCACGGTGATCTGGCCGACAACATAGGCGTGGCTCATTGGCGTTGACTCCTGCGCAGGTGGCGGTACGGTCTGACGTTTGAATTCGCCGGCCTGCGTGGATTTTTGCGCAGCGTCCGTGTTGACCGCTGGGTTGGGCGGTGGTTCAAAGACGTGTTCCTACACATACTGATATGCCCAAGGAAACTATTATTCATTGCATTGAAGGACAGGTTTAAAAGCAATGGGATACCTACCGAGTAATCAAGAGCCGCATGCGGCGGAAGTCGAAGGTGATGGCAGAATCACGGAAGAACTGGTGGGAAACCAATCCTCCGACATCGAAGCCGAGTGCGCCGTCGAACAGAGACAAGTCCTTCTCCAGCACCACCCCGCGCAAATCCGTTCTGGTCACGGCGTCGACACCGTCGCCAAGCTTCACGCGATGGATCGAAATGTTTGCTCCGCGGGTCTCTCCGCCACCGCCAGCCCCGACTTTTGCCTTGCTCCAGTCTACGGCAATGCCTGCGCGGTCGCAGACGCGTTGCGAAGCCAGAAAACCGGCATCGGCCAGCCCCGTGTCAACGAACAAGAGACTGGGCTCCAGATCGTTCAACTGTCCTCGGACGAACAGCAAATGGGTTTCCACCATCCAAAACGGGATTGTCCTGGTTTTCGCTTGTTCCGGTGGAACGGTATCCGGCAGCCGCAGGATGAGGCGCCCTTGGCGATAGTCGATTGTCGCAAGGAATCGACTGAGCAGTCCTGTGCCAATTATCCCCTTCACCTCCAAGCCCGGAAATACGCGGGATCGGGTCGGCCGAAGGTCGATGCTGCTAGTTGGAACCTGCTCGAGGCGTAGTGGACCGAAATCGACGCGCGCCACCTTGCCGTAGCTCGTCGCACCCATCTTGCCACCCGCGTATTCGGCGTCAACTTCACCAGCCATGTCTGCGCCGACCTCCCGCGCGTATCCGTGATCGAGGATCAACCCCTCACCTCCAGTGTCGATGAAGAAAAGGGCTTCAGGCGCGCCGTTCACACTGAGCTTAACCACTGGCAGCGGGTCGGTGATCACGAACGGCAGTATGGCCTCCCCACTGCCTGTCAATTGATAGAGCGGGGCGTCGCTGAAGAGCGCCAGTTGTTGCGCACGCAGCTTAAGTTCTTTGATCGCACCCATTGGGCCGGCGGCTTGTTCCAGCAATGCGGCCGCCTCGCGCAACCTGCCCGCACGCGCATAAGCCAACGCCAAACGCGAGTCCAACTCCACACTCAAAGGCCAAAGTCGCGCCCACCATCCGCGTCCGCGCCTTGCCGCCTCAAGTAACGGAATCGCTACGTCAAGGTCGTTGCGCCAAAGTGCAAGGCTACCGGAGCGGAAGAGGGCATGGGCATTCGTCGGCTCGACTGCCAGCAGTACCCGATAGCCGCGCTCGGCTGCATCAAATTCGCCCGCCTGGTAACTGATGTCGGCAGGCGACGTATCGACCAGCGACGTCATGCTCGAACAACCTGCAAGCAATATAACCAACAGCGCGGCGAAGGCGCTCCATCTCCATTCGTAGTAGCTAAGCATCGCCTCATCCCCATTCCTTTCGATAAGTCGATGCTACCTCTGTGTGCCGAGCTTGGCATTAACCTCAGTTAATCCGCCGACGGATTCGGCTGAGCGCCACTGGCGTGATTCCGAGCCAGGAGGCGATGTGATACTGTGGGATGCGGTGGGCAATATCCGCATAGTCTCTCAGGAAGCGGAGGTAGCGTTGTTCGGCGGAATCAAGCAAGAAGCTCTGTTCGCGTGCCGTTTTGCGGAGTGCCACATGTTCCATCAAGCGTGTCCATAACTGCATCCAGCAGGGATGGCGGTTTGGGAACGCACTCACCACCGCATCCTCGATAAGCAGAGTGCGGGTCGATTCCAGAGCTGCGACAGTAAAGGGGCAAGATGTTGCTCCCACAAGGCATGGGAAGCATCCCACTAGGGTTTCAGCAGCAGCAAAGGTGTGGTTCCATTCGTTCCCATCCTCCTTGAGATAGAAGTAACGCACTAGACCGCTGCGCAGGAAATGGATACCGCCTTCGTGTGTCCCGGTTCGCACGAGAGCCTCATCCTTCGAAAATTCACACGGCCTCAACGTCGCTTCGAGCCAGCGCCACTCGTTTTCCGGGAGTGGCGTGATCGAGTTAAGCAGCTTGCGTAGAGCATCAGTACCTCTCAGAGATGACACTGTTCGACCTCCACTTGCCTCAGTTTGCTAGAAGGCTCACCGTTCAAGCTCAGGGGCGCTGTGTTGGGCGGCACAATATTCCCCTCGGTTTCGTGGCCGACAGTGTCTTCTTGCTTTGGTGGAGGCTCATTGTTTCGTTGCGGCCTTTGCTCGAATAGCATCTCGATCAGACTCATGGGGTCTTTTCCTTTACCCTCCGCTTGGTGTGTACGGAAATTAAAGTCCAAATCAATCTTGTACTGAAGATCACTGGCGTAATCTTTTGGATATTGCGCTTGCTCGATAGCAGGCAGTTCCTTGAAGTGATCAAGAACGGATTTGAAGAAATTGGTCATCTTCCCCGTGCTGTTGTATTCGGCCATGGCTTGAGCTACCACTTTCTCTCGCCATGCTTCTTCTTGATCGTAAGCCTCTCGCCAAGCAGCGTGACGCTCATTTACCGTATACGTACCGCTCTCGTCGTAGATGATGTTGGTTAACTGCTCTCGTGATAGACCGGAAAATGGGTTTTTTACGGAGTGACCACCTCTAGATGCATCATTAACGTACGCCGTTGCCTGCTTGGCTCTAGATAGCAGCTCAGGGTCGCTTGTCTTTGGAGTCTCGCCATCATGAATAGATTTGTTTGCATCGTATGAATCGCCGACTATGCGATTCAGAATGCTTTTCGCCTTGTCGGCCAATTCCGAACGGGTAAGGGTCTTGTCCCGTTCTTCGGCACGGCTGGCGCTCGCGGCCAGTTGTTGGGCCAGTGTGGAAATGGTCAGCGTACCGCCGCCTTCGGAACCTGATGCCCCCTGATTTTCCGATGCATCAGAAACCCGCCCTGTCGCCGAAGCAGCTTTGACAACAGCCGCGCCGCCTGTTTGGGCTGTGGAATACGAACCAATCGAGCCGATCATGGCTACTCTCCTTTAGGGGCGAGCTCATTGTATGAGCCTCCGGTGTATGGGCCGTGATGCCCAACCAATCTTGTCTTCATGCGGCGTTATCCCAGCAAGGTCCGCAGCTTGTCGAAGAACGGCTGGTCGTTTTCATACTGGCCCGCCGGCAACTGGCCGCGCAGACGTTCGAGCATGTCGAGGTAATTGCCGACAGCGGCGCGGTAGCTGTCGATGTTGCTACTGTCCATGCCGCCGGTCGCCGGGCCATCGCCGATGCTGATGCCGTGAATGTAGCCATGCATGACCATGCTGTAGCTCAATAGATCGATTTCGTCCATGCCCTGGGTCGCGGTATTCCAGGCATCGACGACGGCTTGCGGCGCATCGCGCGGCGGGAAGTGGATGCCGCGACCTTCGCCCATGTCTTCCATGCCGTCATGGTTGAAATCAACGCTGTAGCCGTCCGGCAGCAGGAGGTTGTAGGCGCTTTCCTTGCCCAGTCCGGCGGGGTTGATCTCCGCCCCCAGGCTGTGCACGCGTTGGATGACGCCCAGATCTTCGCGTGAAAGTGTTTTCAGGAAGGCTGCCGGATCTTCCATTCCTCCGCTGGAATAGGCTCGATTGAGAATTCCCGCGAAAGCCTCTTCATCTTGAGTGTTGATGCCGCGTCGGGATGCCATTTCCATGTGCGTCTGGCCGAGCGCTTGAGCTAGCGGGCTGATACTGACTGAAGTTGATGTCTCTGCGGCGGGTTGCGGGTGCCTGGTGCTTTCAAATTGGCCATATGCCGTCTTGAAGGCATCGAAAAAGTTGGCATCCGGTGTCCGGGTCTGAAGCACGCGTTGCGCGGTACTCAAAGAATTGCCGAGGGCGTTTATGGTCATCGCAAATATCCTTTCGTAGACATGGTGGCGGCCATGGCAGGCAAAGCAGCTGGGCACTTACGCCGCACAGTAGAAGAAACATATCGCAGGTTCATGATTCGGACTTGGATATCAAGGCCAGCGCGACCGCGAGGGCGCCACCCGACATATTCAAATTGAATCGATAGGCGAAACCATGCTGCCTGGATGCCACGTCATCGCTACCCGCCGCCTGATCGCGCGCGTACTGCGCGCGCACAGCGGCCAGGCCGGTATCGATATCTTCGAGCAACGCATAGCCTTCGCGAATGGCAGCAGCATTTGGTGTGGGCGAGCTGGCGTTCAACTCCGCTTCGAGCGCAGCCTTGACTCCTGGCTCGCCGTCAACACGAAACAACTTTGCAGCCGCGTCGTAACTCAGGCTGAAGTTGGATTCGGAAGGGAGACCGCGCTCGGACAAGAGTAGTCGTAGCCGCTCCTGGATATCCTCCACTCCACCCGCCAAAGCCGAATCCGCCCGCACCAGCTGTGGGATGCCAGTGCTCCGATTGGCGAGGGCAGTCGCCCACTGGCCGCGCGTATCGGTGTCTGCCTGTGCGCGACTTTGCAGCGCGCGTGCCGTATCGCTGATGCTGACCGTGTCGGCGGTTGCCGCTGGTGATGAGGCTGAGGATGCCGGGACATTGTCGGCGGGGGCGAATACATGGGGCGGGATAAAGGACACACCAGCGGATTTAATAATCATCAGTTCCTCCATATAGAAAAATTCAGTCGGCTGTACCGCTCGTGAATTTCTGAATATTTTATCGCTTGCCGTAGCCGAATTACCAGCAGCGTCCGACCTTGATCATCAGACAATGAACCAATCTATAGTTTGGTTCGTTACCTTAGACGTAATTCCTGAAAAATGGATACAGATGATCTCAACTGGAATGCTTGCTGGTAAAAGTTGTTCACGCGACCGGTTTGTCCGCGTTTATTAATCGCCGGGTGCCTGATCCCAAACGACGCGCATGACTTGACACTTGAGCAGATCGGATGCGACGGCACATCCGCTGCAATTGTGTCTCGTCGGCCTTTTCGGGCAGCCATGGCAGCCTGCCAGCCGTTGCTTTGCGCGGCGCAGGTCGTTGCGGACAGACTGCAACTGCTGAATGCGAGCCGTCAACTCGGCATCAACATCCGACACAATCTCCTCAACCTGTCGGCTAGCGGAATCCCCCGATGAATTGCTTGCCCGGACACAAGCCAGGCGAGCCAGTGTCTCTATCGAGACATCGGCACGTGTCAGGGAAGTGATAGCCCGAAAGCGCTCTTCATCCTCATTGGTGTAATGCCGGGTACCGCCATCGGACCGGGCAGACTCAATCAGCCCGCGCTGCTCATACAACCTGAGAGTGGAAACGGATACGCCGACTCGCTGGGCGATTTCGCCGATCTTCATCGCTCAAACCTCAACAATTTGCGCATTGATGCCTAAAGAGCGAGCAATAGACGGTACTGAACGAATGTCAAAGCGGGCCGGATCGTAGCTGACAAAAAGCAGGTTGGGCTTTTCTGACACTACGCGAGGCTTGATAACGCCATCGCACTTGGTGATTTGTTCCACCAACCTGCTTTTGGCTGTGGCGTCGTCAACGTGAATCATCATATCGATGTGACTGCTTGTCTGGTTAAGCATGGCATACCTCCTTGGTTGTTTAGATTTCAGACCACGGCAAATCTACAGCCCGCTATAGATTTAGTCAAGCGTCTTGATTTTGCTACGGGAGCTTGCATAGGCACTCGACTGCGCGATGAAGGAAAGCGACTATTGATAACGTTGCCGAAGACTCCGTAGAACTGAAAGCAAATACCATGAAGCAGCAAACGCAATGGTTCGAATGTGACGGTTACATAATATTGAAGGCGGATTCCCGGCCGCTTTGGCTCGAAGAGTGAGCTTGCCCAGCAGTGCTATCGAGCATTGGCAACTGGCACTTATGTAGCGCTCCACATAAGTGCCAGTTGCGAACTCTCAGCAATCCTGTTCTGATTGATTCTCCGGTTCGGGCGTGAACTAACTCAGAAATGCAGAAATATCTTCCTGCTTTTGCAGGAAGGGAGGCCTCGATAGACTGCGACTTTAAATGCGCATGAAAAATAGGCTACCACAAAGCAATTCGCCTCATCCCCCATGACGTCGACACTGCGAATATCACCGCTCAGGCAAAGCGTTGCTGCAGGTATTTGATGATTTCGCCGGACTCGTACATCCACTGCACATTGCCTTTGCCATCGGCGATCTTCAAACAGGGCGTCTGAATTTTTCCGCCGCCCTGCTGCAGTTCGGCACGGTGCGCAGCATCGTGCTGGGCATCGCGCAGTGTGATCGGCAGGGAGAGTCTGGCCATTTCGTGGCGCACTTTGATGCAGAACGGGCAGGTCTTGAAGTGATACAGCGCGAGTTTGTCGCATGCGAGGTCGATTTGTTGTTGCGCCTCGGCCGTGCGCACTATCCCTTTCGGTGTTGCCAGCTTTGCCCAGAGCAGCATGAACGGCATCAACACCAGGCGCAGTGTTCTGAAAAACATTCTTATCATTGTTCGAAACATTTTATTCCCATGACATTTTGAAGCGGAGCGTGATTCTACTGAATCAGATGGCTTGCGCCAGCTTTTCGGCCAGCTTACCCACATTTTCCCAGTCCAGTTCCAGCGAGCCTTTTGGCATGGCGATGCTCATGCCCGATTCGAGCACGGTGCCGACGAAGCCGTCATCGCTGGCGATCGGGCTCATGTATATCTCGCGCTCCGGGCTGGTCCCCGTGCGCACTGCAACCAGCGCGAACGAGAGGCTGGTCGCTTCAGCCGGACTGAGTCTCAACACAAAGTCTTCTGCCAACTGCAATTGCACTTGCCTGCCGAGCAGCCGATGGCGGATAGCGCTTACCTCAAAGTGTTGCTCAGGCATAAGTGGGACTCCTTGCGGCTTTCAGCAGTTTCAAGCAGGCCATGTTCGAAGCCAATTCCAGTGCGGTGAAATCATCCAGCGTCATCAACCCGGTGTCGGCACCCGCCTCCAGCAGCAACCGCACCAGCGGGGTCTTGCCCGCCGAAGCGCAGTAGATGAGCGCAGTGGCACCGTTCACGTTCTGGCTGTCGAGCGGCGCACCGGCTTTGACCAGTTCGGCAACACATTCTTCGCTGTCGGCGAAACAGGCAAACCACAACGCGCCGTTGCCATCCGCATTCACCAGCGCAGTATCGGCACCGCGTGCCAATAGCGCTACAACTGCCTCGCCATCACCCACACGGGCTGCATGCATCAGGGGTGTGAAGCCATTGGGCAACGGCCGGTCGATATCGGTTTGCAGCGGGTCGGATGCCCGGAATCCGGCCTGCAGCAGCCAGCACTTGAGTTGGTTGTCGTTCATGTTGATTCCTTTATTGATCTTTCCATTGTTTATTACACACATTATGTGACTACCGTCATTCCAGCGAAGGCCGGAATCCAGCGCAGTTATTCAAAATGCAGTTGGGTTATGTCCCGCAATGCGGGGCTTGTTGGATTAACTGGATTCCGGCCTTCGCCGGAATGACGAGGTAACAGGTTTCGTACATTTGTCATGATTTTTGGAAAGCTCAATAGGTTCATTCGTAAGCAGGCAATGTGGAGATGCGCGCATCGTCCAGTGCCATTCCCACCGCGTAGTGATAGATCACCTGAAACTGGTCGCCCTGCAGACCCAGCACTTCGTGGTCGGCATCGTCAAAGAAGCAGCCGATGCCCGTGCCGCGCCATCCGGCGGCTTCGGCTTCCAGTGTGATCACATGCCCCAGCATGCCGGCTTCCCAATGCAGGTGGCGGTAAGCGGCCGGATTAGCGGCGATGGGTGCCGCGAATTCAGCCACCATCATGAAAGTGACAGCACATCGCTCGGCGATGTCCTGATGGCAGGACAATGTGCGCGCAGTCTTGCCGGCTTTGGCGGCGATCAGTTGAAACAGCGGCAATCCGGCATCGGCAGGTTGCCAGGTGAATGCTTCGCGAAATGCCGCCTGCAGCGATTCCTTGGCAGATGCGGTTCTCGGCAGCACATACAGTCCGGGTGCAATACCTTCAACACGATGCACCATCAACACCGGATGCACGCGCGGCATGTTTGGCCACAGATTCCATACCGGCGATTCGCCGGGCAACAAACTGGCGAGCATTCGGGTAAAGACGCTGTGCGGCATCACCGATGCGCCGTCGAAGGCTTGCGCACTGCGCCGATTCAGGATGACTTGCGCGGCACGGATAACCTCCGTTCGCGCGGGGATGGAGACAGGCGGCACAGTTGCGGGCGGTGGCGCACCGCGCGTGGCATGCGCGACTTCTTCGATGACCGGCCATTGGTACAAGGGGTGATTATCGAGTAGCCCGGGCTTGCCTGCCCAACGCTGCCAGTCTGTCGGCAGGGCGGCATCTGTCGCGTGCAGGGCGACGATCACTTCCGCTTCTTCCGCTTCCACTCCGGCAAAATCTTCCACCCTGTCGATACCCAGTGCGCGAGCGATGTCTGCCGAATCCTGCAGCAGCAAGCGCGGTTTCCAACCGTGCAACGCCGCCGCGTAACTCACGGCAGCGAGCACATGGCCCATGTCGAGCTGGCAATAGCGGAAGGCGCGTTCGCCGTATTTCCAGGCTTCGCGCCAGTGGATGGAACTGAAGCCGAGCCACGCGCCAGCCGCTTGCGGGTCGCCGCCCCACGCGCGGCGTTCCAGTCCATGGTACAGATTGTGATAGTGATACAGACCGTCTTCCATCCCCGCCACACCGGCGGCGATGAGCCAAGTCTCGGTGGGATGCAGGTTGCCGGACGAGGGATGCGCGCGCAACGACCAGCGTGCGCCGCCGTATTCTTTCCAGGCGGTGAGCCCGACGCACAGACGCAGCAGCGAACCAAGATTGTCCGGATTCAATGTCAAAGCAGGACGTTGGGCAGGGAGATCGCCCCAGGAGATATCCGATACAACGATGTCGCGCGGCAACGCGCTGCGCTGTGCGTCGTCCCAATCGCGGAACGCCTTGGGCTGCGCGTCCCAGTCCCGTGTGCCGGGTCCGGCGGCATAACGGTCCGGAGCGTGTTTGCTGCGTGCGTGATAGGTCAGCACGGTAACAACACGGGCTTTATGCACAGCATGAATCCTTCATGATTTCGTCACACCGGCGGAGGCCGGTGTCCAGTCTATATATAAACACTGGATTCCGGCTTTCGCCGGATAACCAGCCACTTGCCTGCTTGCTGGCTTAGTGGATTGGTTAGTAGTTCCATCAATGACGACATCTGAATTTGTTAAGACCACTAGCTTAATCCGGTCAGCTCGTCGCCCAGACAACCGATGGGCTCGGCCAGCGTGCCTTCGGCATCCGTCTCGAAGCGCACCAGATAAATTTCTTCGTTGGGCATCTCCTGCGCATGGCCGACGTTGACCACCACGCCGCGCGTACCCGCTGCTGCCAGCAAGGCATCAGGCTCCACGCCGGGGATGCTGCTCTCACCCGTTTCTTCCAGCGATTCGTTGTACAGGTCCTGCGCTGCAAAGACCATGTCGCCCATCTGAAATCTGCTCATGTTGTTCTCCAGTTCAAGTGGTGCGGGTGAGGTGCGACGGTAGCCGGGGATTCCGTACAATTCACTCACCAACCCTCACCCTAACCCTCTGATGGAACTACTAGCAATCGACTAGGCTACAAACAACCGCAGCCAAGTCGCTGGTTATCCCGCTTGAGGGAGAGGGGATTACAAAGCCGGAATCAGCGTCGCTTCACTACGCAACGAAGCCTCATTGCCCCACGCCGTCACCATCTCCACAAACCAGCGCGAATCGCGCGGGTGCGGACAGAACAGATCGTACTCGGCAAAGAAGCTGTTGTCGCTATTGATGGTGAGCGTACCGCACCGATCATTGCGCGCATTGCGCCACACGCCTTCGTAGCCGGGCAACTGGTTGCCGGGATCGACGACGCGGGTAATCTGCAGCGCGGCCAGCTCTATCTTCGGCGACGCTCCGCTCGCGCTGAAATTGTCGGCCTCCTTTTGCAGGGCCGCCACGATGCGCTCGGCCAGCGCCTCAAGTTTTGCAGGCAACTGGCACGGAGCGAGCACTACCATATGTCGGCGGGAGCCTTCAGTCTTTCAACCACCTTGCCGCCGAGCAGATGCTCGTCGAAGATCTCGGCGACATCCGCCGGGGTGACGTTGTTGTACATCACACCCTCGGGATAGACGAGGACGTTCGGCCCCTTGCTGCACGGGCCGATGCAACCGCTCGGCGTAACCATCACCTGGGCGTAGCATTCGCGCAACTGCCATTGCTGCATGAACTCGTTCACCACTTCGGAGCAGCCTTTCTGGCCGCAGGAACCGCGCGGATGTCCGGCGGGGCGGCTCTGCGAGCAGACGAATACGTGTCGTGCTGGTTTCGGCATTGTTACGCTCCTGCCGGCATCGCTTGATGCGAATGACACTGCTTGGGGCAGACGCGCGAGCAGGAGCCGCAGCCGATGCAATCCAGCGCATCCGCCAGCGTCATGACCATGCTGTTGTCTTCGTCCTCGTCGTAGTTCTCGTCATCCTCGCTGCGTTCGACCAGCTCGAACACCTTGCGCGGGCAAACCTTGTAGCAACGGCCACAGCCGATGCAGTTGGCCGCGTTGAGTGCGGTGACGAAAGTGGGTTCGTAAGGCGTGCCGCCTCGGGTGATGCCGGTGATGTTAGCCATATCTCTTCCTCTATCTAAACTTGTGTTTCTTTCAGTGCCGCATTCAATTTCGCGTTCGCCTCGGCCCAGGCCTGGCACGCGTCATAAGTGGATTGCGCAAGGCCGGGTATCTCTTTGTATCCGGCAGGAAGACGCTCTTCGACCAGGTCGTGCATCTGTCCTGCCCATTCGGTGGCAATGCGCTTGAGCTTCTTCACTTCCTTGTCGAGGGCTTTCAGTTCTTCCTCATTCATGTTTTTTCCTTTCAAGAAGGTCAAGCAAAAACCAACCCCTCCCAACCTCCCCTTATCAGGGGAGGAGCCAGACTCGCTCTCCCCCTGACTGCGGAAGGGTCGCTGCAAAGCAGCGGGGAACCCGCCGGCGTACTCCTTGCGGGTGCAAGGGGGAGTTGGAGGGGGTTGGGTTTGCCACAATCCTCAATCCTTATTACAAACCCGCCACTTCCGGATACTTGCCAATCAGCCCCAGTGCCACGGACAGCAGCTTGTCGCCCTCGTCCTTCATCTTGGAAAGGCTCTCGTAACCGTAGCGGTGCACGTCGCGCAGGGTGCGGTCCATCACCACCAGCTTGCCCACGGTGATGATCGCGCGGCCGAAACCTTCGTGCGTGATGTTGATGCTGGGCACGGCCATCAGACCGCACTCTTTTTCGATGAGCGACGACACGGCGTTGTAGAACGCCTTGATGCGCGACAGCATGATTTCGTCCGGATCGCCGATCACGGGGATTTCACGGCGCTGTTCCTTGGTCACCACATACGGAGCCAGGATGCGGTCGGAGGGCCAGCCGTCGTAAGTGCCGTAGCTGTCGATGGCGCGCATCTGCTTGACCATCTCCTTGATGAAATCGGTGGACAACAAGTCTGCATCGACTGCTTGGTTCATGGTGTTTCTCCTTCGTTAAGATATTTTGTTCAGTTCAGCAAGGGTGCACAGGCATCCCCAACCTTTGATTAAGCCTGACACGTTAGTGTCATGGGTAGGATGGGTTGAGCAACGCGATACCCATCGTTCTTCACTTTCATTTGATGGGTATCGCTTCGCTCAACCCATCCTACGACTGCGTGCGCAGGCGTCTTGCCCGCATGTGGACGTGACGTCCGCCTACCAGATAACTTCTCACTTCTCAGTGGCAAATTGTTTTTCATTTTTTACACTCATCTTTGGCGCCCATCCGGTCCAGCGCACCAGCAAGAATCCCATAGCCATGCCATTCGCGGCTCCCAGCACTGCGCCGACATCGCCCATGCCCAGCCCTGCCGCAATGCCCGCCCCAACCAATGCCAGCACGCTCGGCAGCAGATAGGCCAGTATCCCGGCCTTGAGCAGATCGCCCTCGCTCAGGCTGAGTTGCAACTCGTCGCCCGCTCGCACATTCACGTCGCACTGCACCGCGATGGTCTTGCGGTTGTGTGCAAAATATTTCCCCAACCCGGAAACGCCGCAACTGATGCTCGAAGCGCACGCACCGCAACCGGATTTTTCGGTCGGCTCGACCTGCGCGATGCCATCGGCGCTGGAGACGACGCGGACGGGCGCGGAGATCATTCCTGCCACTCCTCGTCCTCGGCGAAGCTCTTGCCGCCCGCCTGCTTTTTCAAATGTTTCGCCAGCCACACCGGCGGATCGTTGACCAGGTTCTTTTGCAAACCGCACAACAATTCGTCGATGAGCGTGCCTTCGTCCACGCGCATGGGCTGGATGCTTGCGGCCAATAATTGTTGAATTGCGGAAGCGCCCACCGCGTTGCAATACACCGCCGCACAATCGCCCAACAGGCTGACTTTGGCGGCGAGCTTGCCCTCGTGTCCGTCCATCGCGGTCTCGATAAATTCGGCCACCTCGATCAGCCGGGTCGCGTTCTCGCCCACTTCGTAGACGGCGAACGCTTCGGCTGCGCCGAAGTGTTGATTGACCGCGCGGCGGTCGCTGGTCGCGAAAGCGATCTTCACCAACATGGCGTTCTCCTTAGTGTTTTCCACCAGCCGCAGATGCCGCACGTCGCTCTCCTGTCCGCTGTGAGTACATGGAAACGTAGGGTTCCGGCTCGTGGTGTCCGTGTTGCACCATCATATTGGCCAGATCGAACAAAGCCTGGCGCGTGCCGCGATAGCCCACCCACAGGCGCTGGTAGCCGCCTATCAAATCGTATTGCGGGAAACCGGCGCGCAGCAGCGGCACACCGAGGCGACGCGAACTTTCCGCCGCGTGCGAATTGCTGATGATGAGTTGCGCCCCGTTGCGCTTGGCTGCGATCTCCATATCTTCCAGATCGCCGATGCCGACCTGAGCCGCCGCAACATCCTGCAGAATGTTTGCCCGCGCGGGTGCAACAGCGGCAACCACTTCGCAGCCCATCTCCGTAACCAGCCTGGAGAGTCCATAAAGCAGATCGGGATCGGCCGCGATGGCAACGCGTGCGAAACCCAGCATGAAGTGACTGTCGACCATCGCGTCCTGCAGCTGTGCGCGCTGGCGCTCGATCTTTTCCGGAACCGGTTTGCCGCTGATTGCAGCCAGCGCGGCGACGAAACTATCCACGGCATCCAGCCCCATCAAACTGTCGAAACGGTGATCCGGCACGCCGGTTTGCGATTTCAGAAAATCGGCTGCTTCGTACAGCGAGTTTCCAAGTACCAGCGTGGCGATGGATTCGCCCATGCAGGAGATGTCCGACACGGGCGTCCCGCCCAAAGTCACCGGGCTGGATTCGTGCTCGGTCAAATGCCCGTCCAGAGAATCGCCGATATCCGGCAACACCAGCGGACGCAGCCCGAACGCCTCGACCAATTCCTTGATGTGTTCGACGTCGCCCGGCGTAAGGAAGGAACCGGCCAGTATGTTGACTTGCTTTTTTCGTTTGCCGATGTCGCTGGTCTTTTCCGGCAGCATCACTTCCAGCGTCGCCTTCACCGCCAGCGCGTAACCGCTTTCCAGACAGCCGGTAAAGTCGGGCGCGTTCACCGGCACTACCGGGATATGCGCGAATTCGGGATGCGCGGCATAGAATTCTTTCACCAGACGTTTGATGTCGGTGCCCTGCGTCTCGGATAGGCTCGTGGTGGGCAAGCCGATTAGTGCCGGTTTGCTCTTTTCGCAGATCGCGGCCAAGCCGAGGATCACATTCTCGTCCGCGCTCATCACGGTGGAGACCTGATCCATCGCAGTAGTCTGCAACGGGATCGGTTCGCGGAAGTGGCGCACGAAATACACTTTGCCGAACGCGGTGCAGCCTTGGGAGCCGTGCAGCATCGGGATGGCGCGATTGATGCCGAGGAAAGCGAGCGATGCACCGACCGGCTGGCTGGCCTTGAGCGGATTCACCGCGAGTGCTTTGTTGCGTTTCAGGATTTCAGCCATGTTGTGCTCCTTCCGCCAACACATCCCCTCCCCCTTGCAGGGGGAGGGCTAGGGAGG
>JAUSBC010000128.1 GCA_030652215.1 Sideroxyarcus sp. | reverse complement strand
GCAACCACGCGATCATCAACGAGGTGAATGCCGGTCGCGGCCCGATCCACATGGTGACCATGGAAGCCTTCCAGGATCCCCACCTTGAGGAGATCGGCTGGCACAACTTCCTGGGCATGACCGTCGGTCAGGCCGTGCTGTGGGCCGCCACCGACGTGGATCCCAAGTACGAGAACCCCGAGCTGACAACTTCCGAGCCTTATGTCATGGGTTCGCACGCAACAGGTTGCGGCGCATGGTGTTCCGGTCCGGAAGATCTGTCTCCGCCCGAGTACTTCTGGGGCTATAACCGCATGACGACTGTTGAAGGTCTGTTCGGTGCCGGTGATGCGGTAGGCGGAACACCTCACGCCTTCTCGTCCGGTTCTTTCACCGAAGGTCGTCTGGCTGCCAAGGCTGCCTGCAAATATATCGATGATGGCAAAGCAGAAGGCATCCGTGTTTCTGACAGCCAGATCAATATGCGCAGGGAACAGGTCTACAAGCCCATGGAAACCTATCAGGTTTACAGCAATGAAGTGGTTGCCGGTACCGTCAACCCCAACTTCATCAACCCGAGACAGGGTCTGGATCGCTTGCAGAAGATGATGGACGAGTACTGCGGCGGTTTTGGCGTCAACTACATGACCAACGACAAGCTGCTGAACATCGGTCTGAAGAAGATGTCGATCCTGGGTGAAGACCTGGAAAAGGTTGCTGCTTCCGACATCCATGAACTGCTGCGTGCATGGGAACTGAAGCACCGCTTCCTGACTTCTGAAAGCGTGTTCCACCATACGTTGTTCCGCAAAGAGACACGTTGGCCGGGTTACTACTACCGTGGCGATGTGATGAAGCTGGACGACAAGAACTGGCACGTGCTGACAGTTTCCCGTCGTGACCCCAAGACGGGTGCGTACACGATGGAAAAAGCACCGCTCTACCACTTGGTAGGTGATGTAGAGAAAGCGGCGCCAGTAGACCACCACTAAGCAAATACAGGCCTGATTTAGCAGTTTTGAAAAATCAGGCCTGCGGAAATATATTTGCCTTAGCTTGTTAGTCTGTTAGAAAGGACCGGCATATTTTGTTGGTCCTTTTTTTATCTATTCGGCTAATATTGCGGCATCGCTATAGATAGTATTTTGAAACACTGAGTAGGTGAGATATCCATGAACATTCTTGAAAAAACGGATGAAGAGATTTTAGAATTGGCCAATCCGATGTGGGCCGATCTGATCAAGTACTCCAATGAAGGAAACTACGGTGCCTTCACGCGTCATTTTTCGAGCACTTTTATTGCAGGTGCAAATGAGGTTGAAATGGGCAAGCAGTTTGCGAGAAGCGACCTTGCGAAAAACCTGTCGGATGATTATTCGTATCTCGGCATGATCCGCCGGGGAGAATATGTCACTGTTCTATACAAAGTGATAAACAAAAAAAATAACAGCGAATGGCTGGGAAGACTGGTGCTGGGTTATGAAAAAGACAAGGTGCGAATCTTCGGCGCCACGCTGTTCTAAGAAAACTTTATCATTTATCAGGGCGCTCTAGTCATGTCAGATACGATTCAAGACGAAAAATTCGTCGAACTGAATTACAAGGTCATCGATAACAAAACCGGTGACGTATTGGTTACTGTGGAATATCCGCTGGGCTATGTTCACGGCGTGAATGATGTGATGTCCGAAGAAGTGACCAAGGAGCTGTATGGCAAAAAAGTCGGCGACATCATCGAAGTGCCGGTAGACACGACGAAGTTATACGGCGAGCGGGATGAATCGCTGGTATTTACCGATCATATAGAAAATGTCCCGAAAGAGTTTCGGGAAATCGGCATGACCATCACCATGGCAAATGACAAGGGTGAGCCAAGAGACTTTATCGTTACCCGACTCGACGACAAGACACTGACCATCGACGGCAATAACCCACTCTGCGGCAGAGAGGTCACTTTCATGCTGGAAGTTCTGTCCATCCGTGATGCCACCGAGGAAGAAATCGACCTTGGCGGAGCGGTTGGCGCCGATCCCGAGCTGAATGAAATACTCGACCGGGCAAAATGAATTTCTCAACTCTTTACATCATTTTTCCGCCTAACAAGGCGCTGGAACGCGCAATCGCGAATTCCATCGGCATGCTGAGTGCCGAGGCTGGCGCAGCGGCTGCTCCGGATACCAAAGTTGCCGTAGCGGATAATTTCCGTTACACCCGGGGAAATTATGAGCAGCACCGTTTCAGCGCGAGGATATATGAACCTTTGCGCGAGGCGCTGGAAGCAGCGCTGACAGACGCCAGCGATACCGGTGGTATAGCCGTAAAGATTAGTCGTACCCGGGATCCATTGGTCTGGGCGGAGACACAGAACAATCTCGGCAACATTCTTGCCGCAATGGGACAGCAGCGCAGAGACGCAGCATTGTTTGAACGGGCCATCCAGTGTTTTGGCAAGGCATTGGAAGAGTTCAGTCAGGAAAGCTCTCCCCTGGAATGGGCCGCAACACAATATAACCTGGGCACAGCCAACCAGTCGCTTGGTCGGCTGCTTGAAGCCACACCGCCGTTGAAGATCGCGGTAGATGCATACACCAATGCGCTACTGGTCTGGACACGAGAAAAGTCGCCGGAAGACTGGATGACCACCATGCATCAGCTGGGAGCCAGTTTGCATACGTGGGGCAAGCTGCTCAAAGGAAACCGTCAGTTTCAAAAGTCTGTTGTCGCCTATAAGAATGCCCTTGCCGCACTCGACGCAGACAACTACGCATTGGCATTGACTGCCACACATAACAATCGGGCTGCCGTTTTGCATCATCTCGGTGAGTCGGAAGAAAACGCTGCTCGCTTGAAAGAAGCGATCAATTCCTACGAATTGGCATTGACGGTCAGCATGGAGCAGCAGTTGCCTAT
>JAUSBC010000033.1 GCA_030652215.1 Sideroxyarcus sp. | reverse complement strand
TTCTTCGGATCGGCCTTGAGTGCGGACACCACATCCACCCAGTCCATCGCGTGCAGGTGGTAGAAGTGCACCAGATGGTCGTGCACATACAGGTTGAGCTGCATGATGTTGCGGATGGTGTTTGCGTTCTCGGGGATCTGGATCGCCAGTGCGTCTTCCACTGCGCGCACCGAAGTCAGCGCGTGCGTGCCGGTACACACACCGCAGATACGCTCGGTGAATGCCCAAGCATCGCGCGGATCGCGGCCTTTGAGAATCACTTCCAGACCGCGCCACATGGTGCCGGTGGACACGGCGTTGCGGATGACGTTGTTGCTATCAAGATTCACTTCGACGCGCAGGTGGCCTTCGATGCGGCACACCGGATCGACGACGACGCGCTTGCCGCTATTGTCGAGCTTGAAGCCCTGGGTTTCGTAAGCTGACATGATTATTTACCTCCCTTGCTCTGATCGTTCTTCTTATCGCGCGCCTGACTCAGCGCGCTGACTGCCGCATGTGCCACGACTGCCGCGCCCGCAATACCCGCCACGGTGCCGCCCACCTTGTCCGCATTCGATTCGACGCCGAATTGCTTGATGTCGGTGACGCGGTCGTAAAAACCGCCCTTGTCCCAGAAGCCGTCCTCGGAACAGCCGATGCAACCGTGACCGGACTGGATGGGGAAGGACACGCCGCCGTTCCAGCGCACGGTGGAACACGCGTTGTACGTGGTGGGGCCTTTGCAGCCCATCTTGTACAGGCAGTAACCTTTGCGCGCGGCATCGTCATCCCACTCCTCGACGAACTGGCCGGCATCGAAGTGCGGACGGCGATAGCATTTGTCGTGAATGCGCTGGCCGTAAAACATCTTCGGGCGACCCTGGCGATCCAGCTCGGGGATGCGGTCGAAGGTGAGCATGTAGGTAACCACCGCCGTCATGACTTCGGCGATGGGCGGGCAGCCCGGCACTTTGATGATAGGTTTGTCGGTGATGACTTTGTGCACGGGTGTGGCGCGCGTCGGATTCGGCTTGGCAGCCTGCACGCAGCCCCAGGAAGCGCACGAGCCCCAGGAGATGATGGCCTTGGCGTCGGCTGCGGTTTCTTTCAACACTTCCACGAACGGCCGACCGCCGTGGATACAGAACATGCCGTCTTCATTCAGCGGCGGATTTCCCTCCACCGCGAGAATGTAATTACCTTTGTACTTCTTCTTGATCTGCTCGATGATCTCTTCGGCCTGGTGTCCGGCGGCGGCCATCAGCGTGTCGTCGTAGTCCAGCGAGAGCATGGACAGCACCACGTCTTTAGCCAGCGGGTGCGCCGAGCGGATGAACGATTCGGAACAGCAGGTGCATTCCAGACCGTGCAGCCAGATCACCGGCGTGCGCGGCTTGGTTTCCATCGCATGCGCGATGGTGGGTGCCATGGTCGGTGCCAAACCCAGCGAGGCCGCGGTCAAACTGCAAAATTTCAAAAAGCTGCGGCGCGAAATTCCTTGCCGCCGCATCACGTCATAAAACGTTTCTGTGGACATTTCTTTCTCCCTTGTCTATTGGCACAGGCTCACTCTGATTATTTGTCCACCGTTCGCCCCGACGGCAGATCATGCTTGCGTCAGCTATTAATCAAGTTCCGTGCCAAATCGCATAGCCGGCTTGAAAGCCATATATGGCGGGCTTTGCAGAGCAAGGTCTACAAAATAACCATTTCTCACATGGGGGACGGAATTACTCGGATAACTGCAGCGAACGGATAGTGGATGTCCGTAATTTTTGTAAGGGTGTAGGAGTTGCGGGAGGGATAACAGGTAGGTGCGGGATGCAGTGTCGGGAGCGCCGACGTCTCGTCGGCCATTTCAAACACCATGCCGACGAGACGCACCAAAGGCAGGCAATCCACAGTCAAGCAAGCTTGACGTGGAGTTGGCGCTCGGCGCTCCCGAAAGGCGGTACTTTTGTAGGTGCGAATTTATTCGCATGCCTTTGAACACGTGCGAACACCCACGGGGTGCAAGAACCTCTGCGAGGTAAATTCGCACCTACAGGTAGCCGACGTAGGTTGGGCAAAGCGCAGCGTGCCCAACGAGGATTGCGGAAAACATGTTGGGCACGCTACGCTTTGCCCAACCTACGAGCTACTAAGTATTGACTAAGCACGATGCCCCCGTGCTAAGTCACTACTTAAGGGCGAACGGCGCTCATCTTTACTGCCCCCTCTTCAACCTGAACACCCCCTCCGCCTCGCTGTCGCTGCTGAAATACAGCGCCCCGTCCGGCCCGAACGCCACGCCTGCCGGGCGCGCCCAGCGATCGCCGTTCGGCAACTGAAAGCCGGTGACCAGATCGTCCACGCGCACGGCCTTGTCACCCTGAAAGCGCACCGCAACAAGCTTGGGCACGCGGCGCGTGGCGTCGCGGCCGAAGAAACTGCCGCTGGGTTTGGTGCCCCACGAGCCGTGCAGCGCGACCACGGCATCGAATTCCAGTTGCGTATCCATCGCGCTCTTGGGCACGAAGGCCATGCCCAGCGGCGCGTTGCGCGACGGGAAGGTCGCGGCCGGGATCGATACTTCGGCAACGGGGCGCGGTGGTTTGCTCGACACGCAATCGTCGCGATTCACCTGTTTGCCGTCGAACTGAAACCACGGCATGCCGTGAAAGGAACCCGCAGTGAGCTTGCTGAAATATTCCGGCGGCAGATCGTAGCCCTGATGATCCGGCCCGTTGTTGCCGGCATACATCACACCCGTCTGCGGCTGCCAGTCGAAGCCGACCGGATTGCGCAGCCCCGACGCGAACGTTTCCCAGCTTGGCTTGCCGTCACCCTCCCGCAGCACCAGCACCCCGCCGCGCCGCATGTCGAAGGGATAACTTGCATCCAGATACTGGTCGCTGCAATTGCCCTGAATGCCCAGACTCACATACACCCGCCCGTCCGGCCCCACGCCCACGGTGCGGCTGCTGTGTCCGCCGCCGGCGGGCAGCTTCGCCAGCAGGCTCACTTCTCTCCGCGCGATGGCAGTCTGCCCCGGGCGATACGGCGCGCGATACACACCGTCCGTCTTCGCGATCAGAATTTCACCCGGACGGAAAGCCACGCTGTGCGGATAATCGTCCAGATCGACCAGCACCTCCGCTTTGGTATAGGGCGGCGGCAAGCGATACACCTTGCCCGATCTGGAACCCGCAAACAGATCGCCGTTGGCAGCAAAAGTCAGCATGCGCGGCGCATCCATCGCGGCCAGCCATTCCAGCCGGTAACCTTTGGGCACGCGCGCGGTTCTGCGTTCGCCGTCCACGGTCAGCACCTGCTCCTCATAGGAAAGCGTCTGTGTGCCCGCCTGCGCCTGCAAAGCTAAGGACAAAAGCAAGCCGGAACCGACGCAACTGAATAGACGAATAGTCCAGCACTGCAAGGAATTGTGATCCATCGCGATAACCCTCCAGAGAATGCAAGCAATGACCGAATGGAGCTTGGCATTTATCTTTGCCGCAAGCAATACGGCGGAGCGCCCAGTACGGCGACAAGCTGTAAAATGGCGCGCTCCAGAAACGACATTGCAACGATTGAACAATTAGCCATGCTGAACAAACTGAACAACTTTCTCTCCACCCTCATCGCCCCCGCCAGCGCAGACAGCCGCCCGGAGCACACCCTGCAACTGGCAACCGCAGTGCTGCTGATCGAAGTCATGAAGTCGGATGCCAATATGGCAGACCCGGAGCAAGCCGCGATACTGAAAATTCTCAGGGAACGGTTTTCTTTATCGGATGCGGAAGTGGCGCAACTGACCGAACTGGGCCACCGCACGGCGAGTAGCGCCAACGATTTTCACCAGTTCACGTCCCTCATCAACCGCGAACTGGACCCGTCCGAAAAAATCCGCATCATCGAATACATGTGGCAAGTCGCGTATGCCGACGGAACAATCAGCGCGCATGAAAACCACTTGATGCGGAAAATTGGCGACCTGCTCTACATTCCACATCGGGACTACATTGGCGCCAAGATGCGCGCCAAGCCTGCCGAACTGGATTAACCCAAAAACCGCAGTTGAGGGGTTTGTAGGTGCGAATTTATTCGCACCTACACTGGCGGCGTAACGCATTGGATTTCATGGTACTCATCTACAACTAAGTTTTTAGGATTAACGGGAGCGCTTGGCCTCTCAAACCACCATCACCAATTTCCGATCCGTTCGCCCTTAAGTAGTGACTTAGCACAGGGGTATCGTGCTTAGTCAATACTTAGTAGTTCCATCAGAGCTTGTCGAAGGGTTGAACGGCGCGCCGAGCCAGTCAGACTTCCACCACCAGCTCCGGATCGAATTCCCTGTTTTCCGGCTTATCCGGATTCCGGCAGTACCCACGCGGATTACACACCACCCGCGTGCCGCGCAACACATAATCAAAGCTGTCATGCGTGTGCCCATGAATCCACAGCGCGCTCGCCCCCATCAGTTCGTCCAGGTGAGACGCAAAGCAGGCGGAAGTGAGATTGGTCTTGTAACGCTCGGCGACGGATTGCGCACTGGGCAGGTGGTGGGTAATGACAACGGTCTTGCCCGGGAAGGGTTTCTGCAGTTTTGCCGCCAGCCATTTTCGCGATGTCTTGTGCAACTGAATGGATCGTGCCGGGCTGAATAATCTGTCGCGCTCGCGAATCAAACGGAAGTCGTTCAGATATTTCTTGCCCTCGGCCATCGCGCGCTTTTTCAAGTCCTCACCGAACAACTCGAAATCCGTCCATAGCGTGCAACCCAAAAAACGCACACCCGCAATTACAACCTCATCGTTATCCAGCAAGTGAACACCCAGTTCGCGAGCGACAGCGCGCATCTGGCGCAAAGTCTCCGTGCGCTCTTGCCGGTAAAACTCGTGATTGCCCGGCACATACAAGATGATCTTGTCTGACCAAGTGTATCGCCCCCACTCTATCCCCCGCACATGGTTTTCGATATCGCCGGCCAGCACCACCACATCGCACACGACGGGCTGTGGTTGATAGGTTGCGATTTCAAGATGAAGATCGCTTAGGACATGAATGCGCATACATTCTCCTTGCACAACATTCAGCCACCTGATTGACGACAAAGTACTGACGGCTGAAGCTCACCGTTTCGCTCCCACTTCTGCAACCATGCGAGGCAATTTCGAACGCGTTGGGATTGATTATTTGTTTAGCGTGTTGATGAATTGATCGGCAGTAATGATTGGGCAAACAAACTTGCCCGCAAGGCTTAACAAATCCTGGTCGCCACTCACCAAGAAATCCGCTTTTCCAGTGACAGCGAGTTGAAGGAATGGCAGATCGAACTTATCACGACAGTCTGCTGTTGCGGGTAGCTTGGGCGGCATGCGCACGGTAGTGCAATAAGGCAGATAGTCGGCCAGCAGTTCTTGCTGATCTGCAGCAGAGAGTTTGAATTTTGGATAGGCAAGTACGCGTATCAACTCTGCTGCAGTCACGGTTGATACAAGCGGCTGACATTGCCTGCCTTGCCAGGCAAGTCGTAGCGGAGACAACCGCCCCTGCGAAAACACCAGCGCAGACAACACCAGATTGGTGTCGATGACAACACGGGGTTTGCTTTTCGCGCCGGGGATCACTTGGTAGATTATTTAGTTGGGGGTGATTTCCGCGCCCATGCGACCGCATCGGCAACGTCTTGCTCAGTCAAGTCCAATTCAGCCAGCTTGGCGCGCACGGCATCGCTACGCTGAATACGCACTGGCGTGAGTACGATCTGACCATTGCGGGCTTCCACATCAAAATATTCTGCAGAACCAACCGCAGCGGTAATGCTCTTTGGCAGAGTGAGTTGGTTTTTTGAGGTCATTTTAGCGAGCATGACAATTATCCAATTGACAAAAGTAAGGAATCCTTACTTTATGCCGTTTGCCATAAACAATCAAGCGGGGAATAAAACAAAATTGATTATTTTTTTCAATCACTTGCTCAAGTATTCTTGCCATTGATCAAATTGATAATCACCTTGACCATCATCTCCCGCTCATCCGGCTTGCTCTCGGCAATCAGCAGCGTAAACGCAACCAGCGCATTATCGGCGATGCGTTTTTCACCCTCGGCGTTATACAAAAAATCATGGCGCTGTAAAAACCAGACAAAGATGGCGGCGGCGATACGCTTGTTGCCGTCGGTGAACGAGCGGTTCTTGACGATGAAATACAGCAGGTTCGCGGCCTTCTCTTCGATGCTGGGATAAAGCTCCTTGCCGTCTAAGGTCTGATAGATCGTCTCCAGCGAGCTTTTGAAAGAATCGTCTTTTTCATTGCCGAATAATTCACCGAGATTCTCCTGTTGGCGCCACAACAATATCTGCTGCATCGCCTCCGCGTAAGCGATCTTGGGCAGCGCCCGCGTGCGCGTCCCCGCCACCTGCAAACGTTGATGATCGTAATCGTCCAGCACCGTCAGCGCATGGCTGTATTTTTTCAGGATCGCCAGGATGCCTTGCGACTCGGTGTTGGGTAGTTCCTTTTTGTAGATCAATCTGGCTGACAACACGATAGCCTGTTTGAGTTCGGCCATTTTTTTCTGCTGCGCCTCAAGCCGGCGCTGGTTCAGTGCGTATCCCTGCACCAGATAGTCCTGCAGTATCCGGTTGGCCCAGATGCGGAATTGTGTGCCCTTCTTGGAGTTGACCCGGTAGCCCACGGAAATAATGGCATCGAGACTATAGTGCTTAAGGCTACGTTTGACACGGCGCGCACCCTCCTGCTGAACTACTAAGAAATCCTTAGTCGTTGTGCTTTCGACCAGTTCTCCCTCCTGAAAGATATTTTTCAGGTGCATCAAGATGTTTTCAGAGGTGGTATTAAATAACTCTCCCATTTGGCGTTGCGTCAGCCAGACAGTCTCCCCCTCCAACCAAACCTCGGCCGCAATCGAGCCGTCGGCTGTTTGGTAAATGGCAATAGGGCTATGCAGTATATTTTCGGCATGTATGTTCATGGTTTTTCCTTTCCCAACTTCTTTCCGGAAGGTTGCAAATAATTCTTTTTGCTCACCACCGGTTTGCCGCTCTTGGCTTCCAGCGCCTTGCGCGCATCACCGGCAATCGTGCCGCCCTCTTTGGCTGCTGATTAATTTTCGACGAAGCCTATGGCATCTTTGCGCCGGGCGATCTCTGTAGTACCTGCCTCGCCCAGCATCGTAAAAATCAACTCAAGATCAGTCATGTGGTCACGCAGATTGTTGCCGGTTCTGACTTTATCCAACCCCTTGAGCCGACTGTGCGCATCGGGCGTAACACCGAAAGTGGCACGTGCAATCTCGGAAGTGAGGATGGAATACTCCCGCCCCTCCTGCACACCGCGCGACTTCCATTCGACGGTCAATTCCCCGCGAATAGAGATCGAGCGCAACCGTTTTTCGATCCATGCCTGAGGATAACCTTTAGCCTGATACAGTTCGCGGGCGCGGGCTCCGGCCAATTCAGGATTCTCGATCTCCTTCACTCGCTCATAACCCACCTGTGCCAGCCAGCGTTTGAAAGGTTCTGCTTTGATGGAAGGAATAGACTGGATGATGCGGAACAGCCCCTCGGTGTTGGCACAATTAAGCCGCTGAATTCCGCCCTCTGTCTCAATGCGAAGGGGGGTGGCAATTTGCCCCCACCCTTTGGCTAACTCTTTGTCGCGACGGCGTAAATCTTTGACATATCCTTCGGGTTGAACTGAATCGGTAAGAACTGCCACCACGTCCACGATACAAAACCACCACTCCTCGTTATGCCAAGAACGGCGTATAGCTTTTTCCTGAAACACCACCAAATGATTTTCAGGTTTGTCGGGAACTGAAGTCTTCGGGCACATTGCGCTCTCCTTCCGGCTCTGTGTTATTCCCAGCAAGTCGTGGAAATAAAGGCACAGAACAATAGCGCCATCGTAGAGAACGTTCGTTCTGTTGTCAATCTGGAGATTCAAGCCATGCGGGAGCGCCGGCGCCCCCACAACCAACCCCAAACACCCACCCGCTGCGGAACTTTGATGGCGGCACCCACTCTGCCATACTCGACGCGCGCCATTCCAAACATTGGCAAGGAGTTCAATAATGAAAAAAATTATCGCGGCAATAGCGCTGGTGTTGCTGGCCGCTTGCCAGAGCACGCCCAAGCTGGAAGAGGACACACGCTACGTGAAGTTGGCGACCGTGGTGGACAGGCATGAATTCACCGAAGTGGAACGCAAGCAGGCGGCAGCGCACACGCCCTCCGATGTCCAAGGTAGCGTCGGCATCGGCTTGAGCGTTGGCAGCGGCGGAGGGATCGGCATTGGCTTCGGCGGGATCATGCTGGGCATGGGCGACCAACACACCAAACGCGATGAGCCGCCGCAGGTCGCGCGCGGCGCGAACCGTTACACCGTGCAACCGCTGCACAGCACCGAGCGCATCGAAGTGATGAGCTACGGGCAATACCAAGTGGGCGATTGCGTAAAAGTGTTGGCGGGACATCCCACCGAGTATCCGCGTTTCTTTACGCTCAAGCCGGACGAGCACTGCGACGTGAAATCCCCTCTCCCGCAGGCGGGAGAGGGTAAGGGTGAGGGGCGTTGAGTTGAAAAACGTTCCGATTCAGCGCACAGTCCCTCCTCCCCAGCCAGTCGAATTACTTACAGGACCACCCCATGATTGAAAAACGTCTAGAAAACATCGAAACAAAAATCTCCTACCAGGAAGACCAGATCGAGGAACTGAGCAAAACGATCTATCAGCAGCAACAAAAGCTGGACCGCCTTGAAGCAATTTGCGCATCGCTTGCAAATCACATCCAATCAATGGCCGAACCCAGGAATGCGGGCATGACTGCGAACGAAAGGCCGCCGCATTATTGATGGACTGCTACACCGCCAGAATCAACGCCCACGCCGGTCTTCTGAAACAAAAAAGCCTCGCAGCAATGCGAGACTTTTGCGTGAACAATTATGATTCCTCCACTACACCCGGACCCAAGTCAGTAGCAATTTCGCGGAACTGCTCCAGTGCCGCCTCCAGGTCTGCCACAATCTCCGCTGCAATCACATCTGGTGCAGGCAGATTGTCTGAATCGGAAAGCGACTCATCCCTTAGCCAGAAAATATCCAAACTCAATTTGTCGCGCGCCACCAATTCTTCGTAGTCGTACACCCGCCAGCGGCCCTCCGACCCCGTTCGCCCTGAGCCTGTCGAAGGGTGAGCGGATTCAGCGCTCCATATAGCTTTGCGCTGGTGGCGGTTCTCCGGGTTGTAGCACATTACGAATTCGTCGAGATCTTCGCGCTTCAGGTGATCGGTCTTGAGCGTGAAATGAATATTGGTGCGCAGGTCGTATATCCAAAGCTTCTTGGTCCACGGCTTTTCTGAAGCAGGCTTCTCGTCAAAGAAAAGCACGTTCGCCTTCACCCCCTGCGCGTAGAACAGCCCGGTTGGTAAACGCAGCAAGGTATGCACATCGCACTCCTGCAACAACTTGCGGCGGATGGTTTCACCCGCACCGCCTTCGAACAGCACGTTGTCGGGCACCACTACAGCCGCACGGCCATTTTGCTTGAGCAGGGTTTTAACGTGCTGCACAAAATTGAGCTGCTTGTTCGAGGTCGTAGTCCAGAAGTCGCCGCGCTCAACGCTAGCGCGTTCTTTGCTGACCTTGCCCTCTTCGCCCACGATGGTCGTGCTGCTCTTCTTGCCGAAAGGCGGATTGGTCAGCACCATCTCGAAGCGGTCGCCCGGATCAGCGGACGCGGCGTGAAGTACTGCCCGGCGCCGGACTTTGTGTCCTGCGCGTTCTTCTCCAACAAGCCTTCGTAGGCATCGCCCTTCACGTCGGCGCTCATCGACACCCAGGTTTCCTTGTCGATCAAGTCCACAATCAGCCGCCGCAACTTGGCCGGGTCTTGAAACTTGTTCTGCGACTTGTTGAAGATCAGCCCGAGCAAACCTTTTTGCTTGCCCAGTTCTTCCAGCGTGTGACGATAGTGATCGAACAGCTCGTCGCCATCTTTCTTGATGAGGCTGGCCCAACTGTACTTTGCCGACACCGGACCCTTCTGGTTGTACGGCGCTTTGGTGCGCTCGTCGGCCATCTTGAGAAACAGCAAATAGGTAAGCTGCCCAACGTAATCGCCATACGACATGCCGTCGTCGAGCAATACGTTGCACTAATTCCAGAGTTTGTCTGTTATATCTGCCGGGCTCATTGCACCATCCAGGTTGTTGTGTTCATTTATTTGCTCCCTCGACAAAACCTGCCTTCAGGCTCTGCAAAATATCGTTGATTCGTTCCATTTCCTGACCACGCATCTGCTCACCGATTTCCCGCACCAATGGCGAATCGATTCCTTCGCGCAACTGTTTTTCAAGCAAACCTGACAGATACAGCCGCGTATCCTCCTGCGCCAACACCGCGATTCTCCGCCCCAACACCCTGTTTGCCGCGAAGTCGATGTCGTACCCGGAGGCTTCCACCACATCGTAATACTCACCCAGCACCACCGCCTCTGTCAGAATCTTGCTGAAGTGGCGCAAGACATAGGCCAAATCCGCCGCATCTCTCCTTGGCTTCGCTATATGCCGTTCGTTCCAGGCAATCAGTTTCAGCATCATCAAGCCAACGGGGCTGACGACCGGCACGGTCAAACCCGCAAGCTTCACCTCAACCGCGTCGGCATGCGCCTCGCGAAAACCGATCACGCTCATCACAAAATCCCGCTCCGGCGGCCAGCGTATCAACCTGTCCCCGGATTCGATCCCGCCGAATGGCACCAGATCGAGCATTCCATCGTCACCCAGCCTGATCCGTTGCTGCTGTTTCGGGTCTGGCCGGAAATCATTCTCCCGGCACAATTTCTCGACGAGCGCCTGATACCTTTCCCAGCTCTCGACCATGATCCCGAGATCAACATCCTGCGTCGCCCGGCCCGGCGGCAAGCCGTAGACACCCTCCAGCAACAGCACACGCCCGGCCGCCCCGGTCACCATCCACTCGATACCCAGTTCACCCGCTGCCTTTGATACTGCATCAAGCAGCGCAAAGGTCTTCGCGTCAACCTGATGCTTAGCCTTAGTCAAGGAATTGCTCCCGGACGAGCTGCGCCGTCTCAATATTCCTTGCATCCCCGGTCGCAACCAGATCGGCATAAACCAGCAGCGGTGGCACCAGTGGATGCTGCTTATCCGCTTGCGGCAACTCGAAATCCCAGAACTTTTGCAGCACCTCGAGATTGCCGTATTCGTCCTTGACCGCCTTCACCTTGCGCGCCAATGCCGCAAATTGCGTATCGCCATAAACTGTCACCACTTCCGGACGCAGATACTTGGTCAGCACAGCAGCGGCCGGCTCACCGCCCAGCCACATATCGAACTTCGCCAGATTCTCTTTTTTCCACCAGTCGGCATCTGCAACGCGGTAACGTTGCGGCTTGATCGCCGGACGCAATTGATGCGCATACGCCTCAACCCACCTGTCGATCAAACCGCCCCGGTCTGCGTAAACGCGACCGTTCGCCTTGGTCTCGGTGATATACCCAAGCCGCCGCAGATCGTAAAAAACCCAGCCCACAGTGCCCAGCGCAACGCCCGCCGCCGCCGCAATATCGCGGTATGGCGCATTCACCAGATCGGGGCGGCATAACAAGGCAAAGATGACTTTCAGCCCGGTCGTGCGCAGTGCCCGCACACGCTTCTCGCGCGGCGCAGGCGCCTGCGGCTTGCGGCCGGTGACATAGACGAACAGCTTCGGCGTATTGATATAGGCGTTACCAGCAGTGTCCAGAAAGGCGACATCCAGCGCCTTCAGGCGCTCGGCCATTTGCTGGTTAATGTATCCAGTGACCAGCATTCCGGGCTTGCCGTAACGCGCCAGTTGGGCAACCGCCGTACCCAGGGTTGCTGGCGTGATATTCCGCTTAACTTCAACGAGAAGCCTTTCGCCATTGGCAAGACGAATCTCGGCGTCGGCAACCCCCTGAGGCAGGCGAACCTCTGTTTTCAATACAGCGACTTCTCTGGCTGTGGCTTGCTTAAAGGCTTCCAGCGCCTGCGTCAGGATTTGCTGTTCCTCTGCCGCCGGTGGATTTTCGGGTGCTCTAGCCATCTGCAAAGGCTCCGATCTTGTTCACGTTTCGCGAGTGTACACAGTTTGTGTACAAATGCAATTCGTGAACAGCGCACCTCTGCCTGACGGTGAGGGTATCTTTCAACAAGGTGCTTTCAGGGCTGTTGTCCATGATTTCGCCGCGTCCACGTTTTGTGAACAGGCGCAAATAGTGAACAAAACGTGTCACAGCCAACTGCAAGCCTTGTCTCAATCAAAGCGCAATTCGCCCCAACAGCACACGCTCAGCCTGTCGAAGGGCCGCCAGTATCATCACCCGCATCGGTCGACAGAAACAAAAAGCCTCGCATTGCTGCGAGGCTTTTTTGGTAATACCTCTGGTAGGTAAGGTGGTGGTCAGGCCGCTTTCTTCTGCGGCTCTTCCGATGATGAGGCTTCAACCTGCGACTCTTTCTCTGCCTTCTTTCTTGCAGCCATATCCGCAGCCGCTTCGCGCAAAATGCGCTTCTTCTCGCAGTCTGCAAACCGCTTCAGAGATTGCCTCATCAACGGCTGATATCCCAACCCGTGCATCGCTGCAATGAGCTTGAAGTCTTCGATGAGCGACTTTTCGAGCCGAATGGAGATTGGTTGCAAGTCGAGCTGATCATTAATGAGCGATTCATCATCGTCTGGCGCTACCGCCACAAATTCCTCATCCGTACCCAACTCACCAGATAGCCAAGCTTCCTCGGTATCCGGAATTTTGGGGGTTGTTGGTTTGTTGCTCATGGCTGTCTCCTTGGTGTGCCTTTTAGGCTGTTATCAGTTGTATATACGAAAAACACTTACTTCACGAGGAAAGCATGCTTGCTATAAATTCGTTTCTCAACCTCATTGGGATCGTAGGCTGACTTGATGACAATCCCATTAACTGTTGGCATAAACGCCACCTTTAGTACCCGCCCAAAGTCAGTTTCAGCAATAAACCAACGAGTTATTGGATTTGTCAGGTGATCTGACCTCGTATCAATCAAATAATTTCCCGTACGGTTCGCGAAACATTGGACGATTTCACTCTCAGCCACAGGCGGTGTCTTGTTTGCAAGCTTTTCCCGTACTGCAGCTGAAATATGGAGTTTCATGGTCATGAATTCCGGAATGGGCTGGCATTGTATATACAACGGCTAAAATTGCACAAGCTTTAATTTACCTGATCATTTCAGCCTTTCCACCATGCGAAAAATAAATAATCCTTTTAGAATCTGGCATATATAACAAACTTGCCATCAACCAGCGCATTCCAAAAGATAAAAACCATCTCTACGCAACCGCACTCATCCGAGTCGCCGCCAACACCTGCACCATCCGATCCACCTTCGCCGACGCCCCCAACGCTTATCCCGCAAGCGGGAGAAGGGAGCAACCCGGTTATCTTTTGTTTCCATTCTGGTCAGTGAATGGCTCTAATGGACAATCCGGGTTCAATATGCCTGCACCCCATACTTGAGCAACAACCTGGGCAGATGATCGTCCAGGTTCTGAACTTCCTTGTCGCTCAGCTCGATCAGATTGAAACCGTATTTACTGTAAATCTCGATCTTCTGTTTCTTCCTGGCAAGGTACTTGGGATCGTTCTCCAGTCCCCAAAACTCCAAATAGACTTTGCCGGTGGGAATGTAGAAATCCGAGTACACATCCTCCTCAATGGGCAACTTGCGCTCGTAGGCATGCACGATCTCCGCCATATAGAGCCAGTTGTCGATCAACTGCTCGGCCTTCGACCTGACGAAATGCCCATCGGCCGTCCGGTGCTTGGCCTCAAACTTTTCGCGGAAGCCGATTTCCTCGCTGGCCTTTTCGACTTCCTCAATCTTTTTCTCCGGGGCTTTTCCAGTGATATGCCCCATTGATTCCAGAAGCGCTTTTGTGGTGACGATGCTTTCAGGCCAACGCACAAAGGGGATGCCTGACGTCTTGTCTTCATCCTGCACACCACCCAGCTTGGCACCCTGTGTGGTCAACGCCCACCCCTTGATGCTTTTCTTGATCCAGCCAAGCTCGGAAAGGATGTAGTTTGCTTTGATCGCACTCAAGTCAAAATGCTTTCCTATCGCAGTCGCAGTAATGAGCGCCTCGTGAATAGTCAAATTCAGATCGACGTTACTTGGCCAGGCGATATACGGACCGTGCTGTTTGCTCTCTTTGACAATGCCGCCTTTCCCCTTGCCCGCATCCGTCAAGTCCCATACGCCCTCGTTTTGACTAATCAACCCGAGCATTGCCAAATGCGCAAAAAGATCCTTCGTCTGCATACCGAATTTCTCTGCGAGTTTTGTGGTTGATAGATAGGTGGTTTCTTGCATATAAACTCTCCAGGCATTATTACTTCATCAGTACCGGCACAACAAAAGAACTTCCCTCTGACTCGCCCTACGTTTCAACGGAAACAATATTTCGATGCCGGCCACAATGGTTCTATTCGTCACACCAGATTTTATGCAGTGCCGGAGTCATGGCCTGCTACTCAGCAGACCGCCTGCTCAACGATGGCGTCGGCAAGGTGGAGTTGAATGGTTTGGGCATCGGTGAGGCGCGCCTTGAGAGCGTCACACAGCGCCATGAGTTCGTCGACTTTGGCAACGATGCGGTGTTGTTCCTCGATAGGAGGCAGGCCAATGCAAAACATATAGAGTAGTTCTTTCCTTACTCCAGATTGACCAGCGGTCCTTTCCGACTCACCTATTACGAGATTCTGAATTCTTGGTTCGCTTAACAAATAGAATAGATAATTATTAGATATACAACCGCCAATAGGGTCTGCTTTCATCAAGGCAACGTTGTAAGTACCTTTCTTCCCCCGCAGTATTTGAAAAACAGGAGGCCCATACCTACCAATCATTATGTCGTCTTCACTAAATGGCCGATTTGCAAATTCGTTCGGGACGTAGGTTGGATAATCGTCACTCTTAAAATCTCTAATTTGTATAAGCTGTGTATATCCCGCCCGCGGTTCATATATGAATTTACTTTTGGGGGGTTGGCTTCCCCCAGATATTTCCACCACTTTCCCTAGCCTCACCCACCTCCAACTTCTTGGAAGTTTGTATGCCATTTCTTTCTGATCAATTTCTTTGTCGAGACTTGCTTCAACACCTTTTCCTAAATTGATTTTTGAGCGCTCGCTTATATCTTTATTCTTTAGGCAATTTTCGACTGATGTACTTGTGACAACCTGTTTTACAAGTAAGCCTTTCACGGCCAAATCCAAAATTACTGGTTTGAGCTGGTCGATGCTGGCTTCGGTGGTGAACAGGGTATCGAAATGGCTGGCGATGCGCGCCCACGCCACACCGAATTCCTGTTGTGACTCGACGCGGGTGAGCGTGCCGAGCAGGGAAGCGACCAAGGTTTGGTGCGCTTCGAGGCTGTGGGTTTGATGTTGTTCCAGTTGGTCGCACAGGGCCATGAGTTCATCGACTTTGGTGACGATGCGATGTTGTTCCGCGAGAGGAGGCAGGCCAATTACAGCCTCAGTTATCTGCGTTCCAGAAAGATGGTCTACCGTTGTATATGCTTTTACACCCTGCAATTCACGTAAACGTGCTTGGAGACTGTCTGCGATGAAACGCTGCCCAACATTTTCATAGTAGAAAATTAAGCGCGATACTCGCTGGTTCAGCAACGCTGAACCATTTGTCCACGGCGACACTCGAAACTCGCCATCCATGCTGATTAGGTAGTCCCCTTTTTCTACCAGAAACTCTTCTCTGTATTCACCCGAGTAAAAAGTCCCAGTAAATGGCTGCCCCACATCACGAATCCGAATTAGCGGGAGACCATCAGAACTCTCGTTGAAAAAATTCGACTTAAATGCAAAGCCAGCTTGAGAGTAGGCAACATCGCCAAGCCTAACAAACACCCACCCACTTGGTAGCTCATAATCCATTTCCTCTTCAGCAATTTCGGGTAATAGTTTTTCCTTCCTTATTTTCCATTCTTTGACTAGCCGCAATTTTTCTTTGGCGATTTTTTTCAGCAACGCACTCGCCGGTTCGTCGTTGGGGTCTTGAGGCAACAACTTGCCGCGCACCGCCAATTCCAGAATTAGCTCGCGCAATTTCTTGATGCCGTAGGCTTCCAGCTTGCTGTTGCTGCCGCGCCCGGCGGTGGATCTGGTGCGCAGCGCCGAGGTCCACAGGTCGAGGTTGTCGGTGATTACTTCCGGCATGGTTACGCCTCGCCCCGGTGCAATGCTTGCTGCAAAATATCCTTGAGCTGGTTGCGCAGCCCGGCGATGGCGGTTTGCTGTTGCTGGTATTGCTGCAACAGTTCATCGGGGTCGTGGCTGATCTGTTCACCGACGTGGGGGTTCTTGATGTCGAGGTTGTAGTTGCGTGCGACGATGTCGGCGACCGGAACTTTCCAGGCTTGCTCGTTCTGCACACGCGCTTTGAAGCCGTTGGCCTCGCTGCCCCACCAGTCAATCTCGGTTTCAAATTCCTCGAAGCGCATCGGCTTGGTTTTGTTGTAGCTCTTGATGCCATCCGGGTAGGGATGCTCGTAGTACCAGACGTGTTCGGTGGGTTTGCCTTTGGTGAAGAACAGCAGGTTGGTCTTGATGCCGGTGTAGGGCGCGAACACGCCGTTGGGCAGGCGCACGATGGTGTGCAGGTTGCACTCTTGCAGCAGCATTTGTTTCAGACGGGTTTTCATGCCCTCGCCGAACAGGAAGCCATCGGGCAGCACGATAGCGGCGCGACCGCCGTCCCTCAGACGGCGGATGATCAGAGCCACGAACAGGTCGGCGGTTTCCCGTGTTCTCAGGTTGGCCGGGAAGTTCTTCTCGATACCATCCTCTTCCATGCCACCGAAGGGCGGGTTAGTGATGATGACATCGACCTGATCCTTGGGCGTGTAGTCGGTGTAAGGGCGGCTCAACGTGTTCTTGTGCTCGATGCGGGTGGGTGTGTCGATGCCGTGCAGGATCATGTTGGTGGTGCAGAGCATGTGCGGCAGCGATTTTTTCTCGACGCCAAAGATGCTCTGTTGCAACACCTCTTCATCCCCCGTTACCTTCACATAGTTGGTGCGCTTGTGGTCTATCGTGCAGGCCAGAAAGCCGCCCGTGCCGCAGGCGGGGTCGAGCACGCTCTCGGCCAGCTTGGGGTCGATGCGGTTGACGATGAATTGGGTGACGGCGCGCGGCGTGTAGAACTCGCCTGCATTGCCCGCGCTTTGCAGGTCTTTGAGTATCTGCTCGTAGATGCTGCCGAAGGTGTGGCGGTCAGCGGTGTTGTTGAAATTGATCTCGCAGATTTTGTTGATCACCTGTCGCATCAGGGTGCCCGACTTCATGTAGTTGTAGGCATCTTCAAACAGGTTGCGAATCACTAGCGCGCGTTTGCCGGCTTCGCCCTGCATGACCAGTTTTTCTTTCAGGGTCGGAAAGAGCTGCAAGTTCACAAAATCGGAGAGCGCATCACCGGTCATGCCTTCCGGGTCTTTGGCCCAATTGCGCCAGCGCAGGTGCTCGGGCAGCGGCGACTTGTATTTATCTTCGGTGTATTCGAGCTCCAACTCGCGGTCGTCGTAAATCTTGAGGAAGAACATCCACACCAGTTGGCTGATGCGCTGCGCATCGCCATCGACACCCACATCCTTGCGCATGATGTCCTGAATGGACTTGATGATTCCGCTTACATTGCTCATGCATTAATTTCCGGTTGATTGTTTCAGATCGTAAATCGCGTGTTCCAGCTCTTCGATGGCATGCTCATATCCATCCTTGCCGCCGAAGACTTCGTTGATGATTTCCACGGGGGTGCCGATCTCGTTGAACGGTCTGTATTTGAGCACCTTGGCACTCTCGATGGCGCCGATGTCTTCGTCGGCATATTTGTTCAACAGCGCCTCAAGGATGGCGCGCGCCTTGTCCCCATATTTGGTGAAGTAGTTGCGCTTTTTCACATTGTTGGCGCGCTCGGCACGGGTGAGCGGCGGCTGGTCGTAGGCGATATGGCAGATCAGGTCGAAAGCGCCGCAGCCATTGGCGATCTCTTTTTCCAGATGCGCGAAGTCGATACCGTGGCCTTCGAGTTCATCAATGATGAGCTGCTTCCATTTGGCATCGTTCCAGGCCCGCAGGAAATCGTCCAATGATGAAAATTCCGAGCGTATCTTCTTGCGCGAGTAGTTGCGGTACGACTCGGTGATCAACTGCCCTTCTTCGCTCAGATACTGAACCCGCTCGGCAATGATCTTCACTGGCACACCGCTTACCCGTGCCTTGTAAACACCTTCCGGCTCTTCAGCTTTCAAGGTGGTGCTATCGCCATCATCGGTGGGATCGGGCGGCACGGGATCATCGTCATTGCCCGGTTCGTAGATCACAACCGGCTCGCCATCGAAATCTTCATCCTTGAACAGTTCGGTGGCTTTCTTGAAATCCATGATGGTGAAGTAATACTTGCTGTATTCCTCTGCAATGCGGGTGCCGCGTCCGATGATCTGTTTGAAGGTGGTCATGGAACTGATGGTCTTGTCCAGCACGATGAGCTTGCAGGTCCTGGCATCCACGCCGGTGGTCATCAGCTCAGAGGTGGTGGCGATCACCGGGAAACGGCTTTGCGGGTCGATGAAGTTATCGAGCTCGTTCTTTCCTTCGACACTGTCGCCGGTAATGCGCATCACATATTTTGGGTTATCAATTGCCAGCTTGCCCGCCGCATTGACGATGGCCTTGCGCATGCGCTCGGCATGGTCGATGTCTTCGCAAAAGATGATGGTCTTGGAGAAGGGATCGGTTGCTCTGAGCAGCTTCATTACGCGCTCCGCCACCAGCTTGGTGCGCTGATTCAGCACCAGTACGCGATCCATATCGGCTTGATTGTAGGTGCGCTCTTCCAGCGGATAGCCAAGATCGTCCTTCATGCCCGGCGGCGGCGTCCAGCCCTCGACATCCTTGTCGATGTCGATGCGCACCACTTTGTAGGGGGCAAGGAAGCCATCCTCGATGCCCTGCTTCAGACTGTAGGTATAAACCGGCTCGCCGAAATACGTGATATTGGAGACGTACTGCGTCTCTTTGGGTGTGGCCGTCAGGCCCAAATGAATGGCGCCGGAAAAGTAGTCCAGAATCTCGCGCCAAGAGGAATCCTCGGCTGCACTGCCACGATGGCACTCATCAATAACGATCAGATCGAAAAAATCACGGGAGACAGTCTTGTATACCTTGTCCTCTTCGTCAGGACCGGTGAGGGCTTGATACAGCCCCAGATGGATTTCATAGGATGGATCAATCTTGCGGTTCTTGATCTTGGTCATCACCGAGCCAAACGGCTTGAAATCATTCACCCGCGTTTGGTCGGCCAGTATGTTCCTGTCTACCAGAAACAGGACTCGTTTCACTGCTTTGGCTTTCCACAGGCGCCAGATGATCTGAAAGGTGGTGTAGGTTTTGCCCGTGCCCGTCGCCATGACCAGCAGGATGCGCTTCTGCTTGTTGGCCACTGCCTCAATGGTTCGGTTGATTGCCTCTACCTGATAGTAACGCGGCTCTTTGCCGGAAGGATCGAGATGGTATGGCTGCAAGACAAGAGATTCATTGGCGTCTGCAATGCCGCGAAATTTTTTGTACCGCTGCCATAATTCCGCAGGCGATGGAAAGGCTTCCATTGCATGCTCTGTTTCGATGTCTTCACCAACTTTTGGCACTTTGTTGTGCGAGGCAAAGGCATCGCCATTGGAGCTGAATGCACTGGGCACTTCGAGAATTTCGGCATAACCGAGTGCCTGCTGCATGCCGTGACTGACCGAGTAATTGTTTTCCTTGGCCTCAACCACCGCAACAGGCGTACTGGGTTCCCAAGAAAGGACATAATCAGCAAACTTTTTCTTCTTTGTGTTGCGCGACGACATGTTGCCCCGGACGACAACGGGGCCGGGGGTAAGCGTTACTTCACGACGGATTTGCGTCATTGGATCCCAGCCTGCATCTTTTATAGCTGGCGTGATGAATAGATCGCAGATATCTGACTCACTTAATTTTTTCTTTTCTTTGCTATCCATTAAGTGAATCCTAAAGTTGGATGGAGCTGTGCAAATTCACAATTGCTCTTTTCTCAAGGCTAACGGTGGGCAGAGTCGTTTTCTTTCCACGGCGCGAAGCCGATGGGTGTTTCGCCGCGCGTGAGTGTAGCAGAGCCAGCTCCTTGATTGTGGTCACAAATTGTGATCACCTGCCGGGGTGCGACTTAAACTTGAGGTGCCAATATGGCACCTCAAACAAAAAGCCTCGTATTACTACGAGGCAGTAAATTCTTAAAGGTGAAAAATGGAGGCCAGCGATCTAATGATGCAGCGCCTTATCCAACGAATGTAAGAACTTTTCCGCATCGTGCTGCGCAATCTGGAATTTGACCGTCGCGCCGGTCATCATTTTGGGTACGGAATTCACCAGGTCGATGGCGATGGGGTATTTGCCGGCGGCTATGGATTCTTTCAGGTAGTTGAATTTATTGGTGGCGTCTTCGATTGAGAGCAGGAAGGCATGGCCTTCGTCGGTGATGCTGATGCATTTGTTGCCCAGATGGTTGGCGGCCTGGCAGTGAAAACGCTTCTTGGACATGCTCTTCTCCTTTGCTGTGCAAGTTGGTGACCGCGGGGGAGTCTGCGCGTTGGGGGTGGTGGTGTCAAACCCCTCCCGACCTCCCCTTCTCAGGGGATGAGCAGGGTTAACTGGCGAACGGGATTGCTCTTTGAATACCCGAGTAAAAAAGGAGAGCAGAAATTTTCGGTTTGGCGTAGTTTACTAGCCTGCTTCACCGTTCCCACTTACTGTTCAACATAACCGAAGGAGAAAACCATGGCTAAAGACAGCGTTTATCGGATTACGGAAATCGTCGGAACGAGCAAGAAATCCTGGGAGGATGCCGCTGCGAATGCGGTGGCTGCCGCTTCCAAGACCCTGCGGGATTTGAGGGTGGCAGAAGTCGTGAAACTGGATATGGTGGTTGAGGACGGCAAGGTATCCGCTTACCGGGCGCGCGTGGCTTTGTCTTTTAAATACGATCCGAAGAAATAATTGGTTTTGTTCTATGCATGACAACGCGGGGGCTGACGGCCCCCGTATTTTTTCAATTTAGTTATTCACAGTTTTTGTGGATAACTAGTCAGATAAGTACTCCCCGGCAGCGCTAACTCTAAACGGTATATACGATTTTTGTCCGAGGTCAATTCGCGGGCGGTGGGTTGGGGCTGTATTGACAATTGAAGGGATGTGTTGGGGGTTGGTCGGGCAAAGGTGCGACGACCTTCTTTCTGGCGTAATAAAACCTGGGATACTCGGGGGTGGGGAGTATGGCGGCGATCAGTGATGCGCCAGTTCAGCCTTGAACATATTGGCCACACGCGACACGTTCAGCCAGTCGGAACGCAACCAAGCCTCGAATTCAGCAGCCTCGCCAGGTTTTTCATTCAGGGTCTCGTAGACCGTATAAAGCGTCTTGGCAGCTTCCGAATAGTGCGGCCTGCTGGCAACCAAGTTCGATAGCAGCAGCGCCGAATACGCCACGGTGCGCGGCGATTCCGCCCCCTTGACCATCGACAGCCAATGCGCCACGTTCGGCTTGTTCGCTTCGAGCACAAAGAAGCGCACCAGAGACTCTTCCCATTCCCGGTACTCATGAAAGTTCTTCTTGTCGAACGGATTAGTACTCATGATCCTTTCCCTTGGTTACTGCACGGCCTGCATAACCCTCACCGCCTCCTGAATGTTCGCTTTCAGCATGGATTGATTGCCAATATAGTACGTAAGCGCTTCGTCTGCACGTGCTTCCAGCGCCTTCGAATCCACCAGCTTGCATCGCGCCAACTCGGCGATGTCTTCCTTGTCATTGCCTTCAAACCGCGAAACTTTGCTCAACGCCAAATCCACAGGCGACAAAATGTATAGCTTGATTTTGTCATCCATGAATTCCTTGCCCTCTACCGGCGCAGCATCCTTCTCGAAATCAGGATGCATCAGCGCGAAAGTCGGGTTGTAATTCATGTCGAAGTAAACCATTTTGTGCTTGCCGCTCTCATCATCGTAAGACACGACCAGATCATTCGCATTGGGCAAAATAATCCTGTGCGAAAACGATGCGTCAACATCGTCCGTTGTCCGATAGCCGGTATAGAAATTCACCGCCACACCACCAGCCAGGTACATCTTGATTGGCTCCCGCAGATCCGGCAAAGATTGGCTGATGCGACGAACAATCTCCGCCACTGCCGCCCGCAGAGACGGGCTGCCATTATTCATGCCAGTATCCGGTTTTGTTTTGAAGGGGTCTTTGTGATGGTTGCCATGAGACCTCCGAAATTGGGACTGTACTGAAACTGTACTTTTTCGAAGGTGCGGTGTCCAGCCATATTGCTGAACACCGCGTCTTTGTTGGTGGGCCCTCGCGGACTTGAACCGCGGACCAAAGGATTATGAGTCCTCTGCTCTAACCAACTGAGCTAAGGGCCCGTAAGCTTAGCTTTCGCCGTCGAGGAAGCTCTTGAGCTTTTCCGAACGCGAAGGATGACGCAGTTTGCGCAGCGCCTTGGCTTCTATCTGACGGATACGCTCGCGGGTGACGTCAAACTGTTTGCCGACTTCTTCCAGCGTGTGGTCGGTGTTCATTTCGATGCCGAAACGCATGCGCAGCACTTTGGCTTCACGCGGAGTGAGGCTGTCCAGGATATCCTTGGTGACGTTGCGCAGGCTGTCGTACACCGCGGCTTCTATAGGTGCCAATGAGTTGGCGTCCTCGATGAAGTCGCCCAGATGCGAGTCGTCGTCGTCGCCCACCGGAGTTTCCATGGAGATGGGCTCCTTGGCGATCTTGAGGATTTTGCGGATCTTGTCTTCCGGCATTTCCATCTTGATGGCCAGCGTGGCGGCATCGGCTTCCTGTCCGGTCTCTTGCAAAATCTGGCGCGAGATGCGGTTCATCTTGTTGATGGTCTCGATCATGTGCACCGGGATACGGATGGTGCGCGCCTGGTCGGCGATGGAGCGCGTGATGGCCTGACGGATCCACCATGTCGCATAGGTCGAGAACTTGTAACCGCGACGGTATTCGAATTTGTCCACGGCCTTCATCAAACCGATGTTGCCTTCCTGGATCAGGTCGAGGAACTGCAGGCCGCGGTTGGTGTATTTCTTGGCGATGGAGATCACCAGACGCAGGTTGGCCTCGATCATGTCGCGCTTGGCGCGGCGTGCTTTGGCTTCGCCGTTGGTCATCTGCTTGTTGATCTCTTTCAGATCAAGGATGGGAATACCCACGCGTTGTTGCAGCGCCAGCATCTTCTTCTGCTGGTCGACGATGGCAGCCTGGAAGCGCGACAGCGTTTCGCTATAGGGCTTCTTGGCGGCGATTTCGTGTTTGACCCAATCGAGGTTGCCTTCGTTGAGCGGGAACACCTTGATAAAGTGCGGACGCGGCATGTGGGCCTTGGTCACGCACAGTTCCTGGATGGCACGCTCGCAGGCGCGCACTTCTTCCACCAGACCGCGCATGGTTTCGCACAGGGCGTCCACTTGCTTGGCGGAGAAACGGAACTGCATCAGCTCGTCGGAGATCTGCTGTTGCAGCTTGTCGTATTGCTTGCTGCGGTAGCCGTGCTTTTCGTAGGACTTGCCGAGCTTGGTGAAAAGGTCGCTGATGAGGGCGAAGCGTTCCAGCGCGTCGATCTTGAGCTGGGCCAGATTGGCGGCAGCGGCGGCTTCGCCGTCCTCTTCCGATTCCTCTTCCTCTTCTTCCTCTTCGGTTTCTTCCTCTTCTTCTTCCTCGACCGGCTCAGCCACCACGACTTCTTCCTGGGTGTCGATAAAGCCGTCGATCACTTCGTCGATGCGCAGGGTTTCCTTGGCGACCTTGTCGGCCAGCGCCAGAATCTCGGCGATGGTGGCCGGGCAGGCGGAGATGGCCATGATCATGTGCTTCAGGCCGTCTTCGATACGCTTGGCGATCTCGATTTCGTCCTGGCGCGTGAGCAGATTGACCACGCCCATTTCGCGCATGTACATGCGCACGGGGTCGGTGGTGCGGCCGAATTCGGAGTCGACGGTGGAGATGGCGGCTTCGGCTTCTTCGGCCGCATCTTCATCGGCCACGGGCGGCGCGGATTCATTCATCACCAGCGATTCGGTATCCGGCGCCACATCGCACACGGTAATACCCATGTCGTTGATCATGCTGACCACGCCTTCGACCTGCTCGACTTCCAGCATGTCCGGCAAATGGTCGTTGATTTCGGCGAAGGTCAGATAGCCGCGCTCCTTGCCCAGCAGGATCAGCGCTTTCAGGCGCGTGCGGCGCGCTTCTACATCTTGCGCCGGATCAACTACTGTAGCGGCAGCAGCGGCTTTGTCTTTGGCTGTTTGTTTGATGCTGGCTGCGGTCTGCTTTACAGGTGCGGGGGTTTTCTTATGTTGCGGAGTCGCCATTTTGAGGTTTCCCAAAGTTGATTCGTACTCGAAAAACACGGCACTCAAAAAAAGTGGTGCCGTCGAAAAGGGCGCGGATTATACCTGATTTCTAAAACATTTCCGAAGCTTAGCTGCATTTGCCCGCTTCCGAACCTTTTGCAATTTACGTGCCTGATGCCACTTTTTTCAGCTAACTTGGGCCTTCAGTTGCTTCAATTCCTCTTTAAGCTGGTCGTGGCGCGCCCGTTCCGATTCGTCCATCGCCAGCCCTTTTGCCTGCAGCGCGGTCATTTCGGATTCGACCGCCTCGCGCCGCATCTTGCGCAGAATTCCCGCAAATTCGGCCTGGACATCGAAATCCTCGCCCCACTGCATGACCTCGCCCTGCGCGGCGGCAAAAACCGGCTCGTGCACGGTGCCCTGGAAATGCTGGATCATCGCCGCCGTGCTGGTTTCGTCCGCCGACTCGTGCAGCCAGTCGGCCAGCGCGGCAATGGCGGCGCCTTCGTTGCCCTCGCTGTGCATATCGCGGGGCAGTTCGCGCGCCAGCTCGGGCTTCATCACCAGACAGCGCAACAGGATGCGCAGCCCGCCGGAAGGCGCACTGCGCTTCGCTTTGGCCGGTGCCTGCCGTTGCGGTGCAGCGATGGGTTTGATGGACCAGAGCGCTTCCAGTTCCGCCTGCGTGACCCCGGCCAGCGCGGCCACTTCCTTGCGCAACAGCAGCGCCGTAGTGGGCGCGGTGATGGCGGTGAGCAGCGGCTGGGCGTTCTTGAGCAGGGTGCTGCGACCTTCCTGCGTCTTCAGATCGACCTGTGCGGTGAGTTCGCGCAACAGATAACCGGACAGCGGCAGGGAGTTGTCGAGCTCGTGCTCGAAGGCGTCGGTGCCAAATTCGCGGATATAGGTGTCGGGGTCGTGCTCTTCGGGCAGGAACAGGAAGCCGAGGCGTTTACCGTCCACCAGTTGTGGCAGCGCGTTTTCCAGCGCGCGCCAGGCGGCTTTTTGGCCGGGCTTGTCGCCGTCGAAGCAGAACACCACTTGATCGCACAGGCGCAATAACTTCTGCACATGGAACGGCGTGGTGGCTGTGCCCAACGTGGCGACTGCGTATTCCACGCCGTTCTGCGCCAGCGCCACCACGTCCATGTAGCCTTCGACCACGATCACGCGCTGCTGCGCGCGGATGGATTTTTGCGCCTGGTACAGGCCGTAGAGTTCGTGGCCTTTTTCGAACAACGGCGTTTCCGGCGAATTGAGGTATTTGGGCTCGCCCTTGTCCAGCACGCGCCCGCCGAAACCGATGACCTGTCCGCGCACGTTGACGATGGGGAACATGATGCGGTCGCGGAAGCGGTCGTAGCGTTTGCCGCCCTCGCCTTCGATCACAAGACCGGTCTCGACCAGCGAGGCGTCCTGGTAGTTGGGCACGGCGGCTTTCAGGTTTTGCCAGTCGTCCGGCGAGTAGCCGATGCCGAAGCGCGCGGCGACTTCGCCGGAGAGTCCGCGGCGTTTGAGGTAGTCGATGGCGCGCTGATTCTTTTTGAGTTGTTCGCGGTAGTAACGTGTGGCGGCCTGCATCAGGTCATACAGATCGGGCGCGACCTTGTGCTGCGGCACGTTGGAGGCTTCCTGCGGCACGGTGACGCCGATGCTCTTGGCCAGGTCTTCCACCGCCTCCACGAAGCCCATGCCGGTGTGCTCCATGACAAAGCCGATGGCCGTGCCGTGCGCGCCGCAGCCGAAGCAGTGATAGAACTGCTTGGACTGGCTGACCGTGAAAGACGGGGATTTTTCGTTATGGAAGGGACAGCAGGCGACGAAGTTGGCACCGGCCTTCTTGAGCGGAAGATAACGCTCGATCACGTCCACGATGTCGAGGCGATTGAGCAGATCCTGAATGAAGCTTTTTGGAATCACTCTGCCCTCGCGTCACGTCGTATTGAGAATGCCGGCCTTTTTGTACTCCTTCCCCCTGCAAGGGGGAAGGTTGGGATGGGGGTGGGAGTCGTGTATAGCATCTACCCCCACCCTAGCCCTCCCCCTGCGAGGGGGAGGGAATCTCTTCATATTATTTTGTGAGCTGCGCTTTTATGAGACCGGACACCTTGCCCATGTCGGCACGTCCGGCTAACTTGGCTTTGACCACGCCCATCACCTTGCCCATATCCTGCGGGCCAGCCGCGCCTGTCGAGGCAATGGCCTCGGCAATCGCGGCTGCAATCTCAGCCTCGCTCAGTTGCTGCGGCATGTAGGTCTGCAGCACGGTGACTTCGAATTCCTCGACATCCACCAGATCCTGGCGGTTGGCCGCCTTGTACTGGCTGATGGAATCGCGGCGCTGCTTCAGCATCTTTTCGATGATGGCAACCACGTCGGCATCGGTCAGTTCGATGCGCTCATCCACCTCGCGCTGCTTCATGGCCGCGAGCAACAGACGAATCGCCCCGAGACGCGCCGTTTCCTTGGCACGCATCGCGGTTTTCATGTCTTCGGTGATTTGCTGTTTCAGACTCATCGCAAAAAACAAACGCCGCAACCACTACGGATTGCGGCGTTGCTTATGGAAAGAATTAATACAGCTTAGGCGGCAGAGTCTGGCTGCGCAGGCGCTTGTAGTGGCGCTTGACGGCAGCGGCCAGCTTGCGCTTGCGTTCTGCTGTGGGCTTCTCGTAGAACTCGCGAGCGCGCAGTTCGGTCAGCAGACCGGTTTTTTCCACAGAACGCTTGAAGCGGCGCATTGCCACTTCGAACGGCTCATTCTCTTTTACACGTACAGTTGTCATGGACAGACTACCTTTTACCAAAAATTCGAGGGCGCGATTCTACAAAACAACCGCTTATTCCACAACCGATATTTACTGCACCGTGATCCGGCCGAATTTGCGCTTGCCGACCTGCGCCACAACGACAGCTCCGGCCTTGATTTGCAAGGCTTTATCGCTGATTTTTTCGCCGTCGAGCTTGACCGCGCCGGCATCTATCATGCGCAAAGCCTCGGAAGTGCTGGCAACGAGGTTGGCCTGTTTGAGCAATTGGGCGATACCGATCTGGCCTTCGGCACAGGAAACGCCGATTTCCGGCATGTCGTCCGGCAGCACGCCTTTCTGGAAACGCGCCTCGAATTCGGCCAGTGCATCCTCGGCCGCCTTTTGCGAATGGAAGCGGGCGACGATTTCCTGCGCCAGCAGCACTTTGATGTCGCGCGGGTTGCGGCCGTTGTTCACTTCTTCCTTGAAGTTGGCGATCTGCGCCAGGCTGCGGAAGGAAAGCAATTCGAGGTAACGCCACATCAGGTCGTCGGAAACGGACATGAGTTTGCCGAACATGTCGGTAGGCGTATCGGTGACGCCGATATAGTTGCCCAGCGATTTGGACATCTTGTTGACGCCGTCCAGACCTTCCAGCAACGGCATGGTCAATATGCATTGCGTCGGCTGGCCAAAGTGGCGCTGCAATTCGCGCCCCATCAGCAGGTTGAATTTCTGGTCGGTGCCGCCGAGTTCGATATCGGCCTTGAGCGCGACGGAGTCGTAGCCCTGCACCAGCGGGTAGATGAATTCGTGGATGGCGATGGGCTGGCCGGCGCGGTAGCGCTTGCCGAAGTCGTCGCGTTCCAGCATCTGTGCCACGGTGTGGGTGGCCGCCAACTTGATCAGGTCGACCGCGCTGAACTTGTCCATCCAGGTGGAGTTGAACACGACTTCGGTCTTCGCCGGGTCGAGCACTTTGAACACTTGGTCTTTATAACTCTGCGCATTGGCAAGCACCTGCTCGCGCGTCAACGGCGGTCGCGTGGTGTTTTTGCCGGTGGGGTCGCCGATCATGCCGGTGAAGTCGCCGATCAGGAACAGGGCGTGGTGGCCGAGGTCCTGCAACTGGCGCATCTTGTTCAACAAAACCGTGTGGCCGAGGTGCAAGTCGGGTGCAGTGGGGTCGAAACCGGCTTTGACGCGCAGCGGTCGGCCCTGCTCCAGCTTCTTGATCAGTTCGGATTCGAGCAGCAATTCTTCGCTGCCGCGTTTGATTTGATTGAGGATTTCTTGTTGACACATATTGAAATACCGCTTGTCTGTATCTGACCCAGTGTTTATGCGGGTTTTGAGGGGTTGCCGCTTTCTGTTAGAGTGGCGCCCTAAAATTCAATAAGTCTTGTTGTCTGCCGATAATGTATCTACGGACATTCACAAGCACTGCCGCCTTGGGAGGCGCGAATGTTACCGCAAAACACCTTGTCTCACGCGCACAAAATGAAGCTGCGTTGGTTCGTCACCCTGTCCACCCTGCCTTTGCTGGGTGTGGTGACCGCCTTCGGCATCATGCCGCACACCGATGCAGGTTCGCGCGAAATCAAGACCGTGATCGAGGAAATCGCGCTGCCAGCTTCCGCCCCCAATGCTGGCATTGTTACTTCATTCTGGCGCAGCGAACGCATCCAGCGCGGCGACACCGTGGCCGAACTGTTGCGCCGCCTCAATGTGGAAGACTCGGCCGCCAGCGATTTCCTGCGCAAGAGCAAGTCCGCCGAGGGTTTGCGCCAACTGCCCGTGGGCAAGGAAGTGCAAGCTGAAACCGACGCCGTCGGCGCGCTGCTGGCGCTGCGCTACATGGGCAACGATGCCCATCAGGTAATCATCGAACGCAGCGGCAGCGGCTTCAAGGCCCGCACGCTGGCCGCACTCGTCGAAAAGCGCATCCAGATCCGCACCGGCGAGATCAAGACCAATCTGTTTTCCGCAACCGACGAAGTCGGCTTGCCCGATCCGGCCGCCAACCAGTTATCGGATATTTTCGGCGGCGACGTCGATTTCCACCGCGATCTGCGCAAGGGCGACAAGTTCACGGTGATTTACGAGATGAACTACATCAACGGCGAGCCGGCGCGCACCGGACGCATTCTCTCCGCCGAGTTCGTCAACCACGGGCGGGTTTTCCGCGCGGCCTATTTCCAGACTACAGAATTCACCGGCGACTATTACTCGCCAGAAGGCAAGAGCATGCACAAGGCTTTCCTGCGCTCGCCCCTCGAGTTTTCGCGCGTGAGTTCCGGTTTCAGCAAATCGCGCCTGCATCCGGTGCTGAACAAGTGGCGCGCGCACAAAGGCGTGGACTACGCGGCACCCATAGGCACCAAGGTCAAGGTCACTTCCGACGGCGTCGTCACTTTCGTCGGCGCGCAGGGCGGTTACGGCAATGTGGTGAAGGTGAGCCATCAGGGCAACTTCACTACGGTATACGGCCACCTGTCGCGTTTTGCCAGCGGCATCAAAAAAGGCCAGCGCCTGGGACAGGGCCAGATCGTCGGCTACGTCGGCATGACCGGCATGACCAGCGGCCCGCACCTGCACTACGAATTTCAACAAAAAGGCGTGCATCGCGACCCGCTGAAAGTGGCGCTGCCGGACGGCAAGCCCATCAGCGAAGCGCAACAGACCGCCTTCATGGAAGTCACCCGCGACCTGTTCGGACAACTGGATACGTTCCGCAGCATGCGCATCGCAAAACTGGACTAGCTTGAGCAGTCCCTCCGACCTCTACATCGGCATCATGTCCGGCACCAGCCTGGACGGTGTCGATGCCGCATTGGTCGATCTCTCGCAAGCATCGCCCCGCCTGGTTTCCAGCCATTTCCAGCCTTACCCGGAACCGCTGAAGCAAGCGTTGCTTGCTTTGCACCAGCCTTCACCGGATGAATTGCACCAGTCGCAACTCGTGGGCAACCGCCTGGCGCGCGAATACGCCGAGGCAACACATGCCCTGCTCAAGCAGGCCGGCGTGCCTGCCGCTCAGGTACAGGCCATCGGTTGCCACGGCCAGACCGTGCGCCATCGCCCGGAACACGGCTACACGGTGCAACTCAACAATGCAGCGAAACTGGCGGAGATGACCGGCATTCATGTGGTGAGCGATTTTCGCAGCCGCGACATCGCCGCAGGCGGCCAGGGCGCGCCGCTGGTGCCCGCTTTCCATGACCGCGTGTTGCGCCACCCGCACATCCACCGCGCCATACTCAACATCGGCGGCATCGCCAACCTGACCGACCTGCCTCCCGGCAAAAGCACGACCGGCTTCGACACCGGACCCGGCAACCTGCTGCTGGATGCATGGATCGCCCGCCATCAGGGCAAGCCCTACGACAAGGACGGCGTCTGGGCAGCCGGCGGCACAGTCATTCCGGCATTGCTGCAAAGGTTGCTGGCCGAACCTTTCTTCGCGGCAGCACCGCCCAAAAGCACGGGACGCGATCTGTTCAACCTTGCCTGGCTGGAAAGATATCTCACCGGAAACGAAGCGTTGGAAGATGTGCAAGCCACGCTGCTCGCGCTCAGCGGCGACAGCATCGCCGCTGCCGTGCAGCGTTTCTGTGCGGGAGCGAAAGACATCTATCTGTGCGGCGGCGGTGCGCACAACACGGCACTGGTCTCGCATTTGCAGCGCGCGCTACCGCAATGCCGCATTCAAAAGACCGAAGTGCTGGGCATCGCCGCCGACTGGATGGAGGCCATCGCCTTCGCCTGGCTGGCGCAGCAGGCTTTGAACTTGAGACCGGGCAACCTGCCTGCGGTTACGGGGGCGAAGCATCCTTGCGTACTGGGCGCGATTTATCCCGCCTAAACCAAAAACCTTCCTTTGACTCAATATATTTGGCTGCATTGGTAGGTGCGAATTTATTCGCACTGATACAGACTGCGTGCGAATAAATTCGCACCCACCAAACCGGAAGATACTTTTATCCGGACAAACAAAACGGGGCGCTTTCGCGCCCCGCTCTTGTTACAACTTCCTGTTCGCTTATGCCGAGAACGACGAGCCGCAACCGCAGGTGGTGGTGGCATTCGGGTTCTTGATCACAAACTGCGAGCCTTCCAAGCCTTCTGTGTAGTCGATCTCCGCGCCAACCAGATACTGGAAGCTCATCGGGTCGATCAGCAGTTGCACGCCATTCTTGGTCATCACAGTGTCGTCTTCATTGGCGACTTCGTCGAAAGTGAATCCGTACTGGAAGCCGGAGCATCCGCCGCCGCTTACGAACACGCGCAGCTTCAGGTCGGCATTGCCCTCTTCCTCGATCAGTTGTTTCACTTTGTTTGCCGCATTATCCGTAAACAGCAGAGGGTCTTGCATTTCGGTCACTGTATTCATGTTTTCTCCTAAATTTGTTTGATTATGACTCACTCGGCCGCGCCAAGCTTGAACGCTACCACCTTGTCTGCCGCTTCCGCCAGGTGGATTAACTTGCCTTCGACGATTGCGCCCAATTGAATTTCCAGCGTCTTGTAATGGACATCTCCTGTGACCTTGGCCTTGGCCTGCAGTTCCAGATACTCCGATGCATATACCGGGCCGATTATCGTACCGTTCACGACCAGATGGGTAACCCTGATCTCGCCTTCCACACGCGCCTGCTCGCTCAACACCAGCGTGCTCGCCTTGCTTGTATCGGCAATGACGCTGCCCTTGATTTCCCCGTCCACGCGCAGGCCGCCGGTGAAATTGACGTTGCCTTCAACCCGGGTTCCCGCACCCACCAACGAATCAATGCGGTTCTGCGGTTTGGTATTCCGATTGCTGAACATTCTTAACTTCTCCTTTAAGACAAGGGCGGCAGAGAAACCGTCTGCTTGATCTTGGGTTCCTGCATCCCTTTCTCGAACACGCGCACCTGAACGCTCTCGAGTTTCATTTCGGCCGGCAATTTAATAGCCTTGTCGACACGCTGGTAATACTTGAAGCTCAATTGATGCGAAGCGACATCCTGCGGCGAGTCCTCCTGCGGGAATTGTAGCACTACTTTATTGCCGTCCTGCTCGCCGTTCACCACCAGTTGCAGGTTGCCCTTGAACTCCTTGCCGCGCTGCTGCACGCTTTGCACCAGCAACATGCGCAAGTGATATTCGCCCGGCAGGGAATCCGCCTCGACCTTCAGGCGATGGATGGACAATTCGGCCTCGCGCGAGCCGGTCAACGGCAGGTTGTCGAAGAACAGCAAATCTTCCTTGAGCCGGGTATTCTCATCGCGCAGGTTTTTCATCTGCACTTCCAGTTCAACGCCGGTAGCCCGCTCGATCTGCCCCTGACGCTCAAAAGCCGCAATCTGGTTCGCCTGGTTGGCATTGTCGGCTTCCAGAGACAACACGCGCTCGCGCAACTCGCTCAATTCCTGTTCCGCCTGCCCGCGGTGAAAGCCAGCCAACTCAAGCCCGGAATCGTACGCCCACAAGACCGCGAACCCGATCACGATCAGGACGGGCACCGCAATCGCCCAGCGCACATACCACGGCACCATAGGCCGCACCGACAAACGCGGCGCGGAGATGCTGAACTTGCGCCGGAAGCTGCGTATCAATTTCATATCAGGGTAACAGGGGAATCACATTCAGACCGGCGGATTCCGGCAAGCCAAACATGATGTTCATGTTCTGCACGGCCTGACCGGCGGCGCCTTTCACCAGATTGTCGATTACCGACAGCACCACCACCGTATCGCCGCCCTGCGGCCGGTGTACCGCGATGCGGCACAGGTTGGAACCGCGCACAGTGCGCGTTTCGGGCATGCTGCCTGCGGGCAACACATCGACGAAGGCCTCGTCCGCATAACGCTGCTCGAACACTGCCTGCAAGTCCGCGTCCTTTTTGAGCCGTCCGTACAGCGTGGCGTGAATGCCGCGAATCAGCGGCGTCAGGTGCGGCACGAAAGTCAGCCCGACCGGCTTGCCCAGCACCGTCGCCAGACCTTGCCTGATCTCGGGCAGATGCCGGTGTCCGGCCACGCCGTAGGCCTTGAAATTGTCCGAGGCTTCGGCAAACAAAGTGGGGATCTCGGCCTTGCGGCCCGCGCCGGAAACGCCGGACTTGGCGTCGGCGATCAGCGAACCCTCTTCGATCAGCCCCGCTTCCAGCAAGGGTATGAAGCCGAGCTGAACGGCGGTCGGATAACAACCGGGATTCGCCACCAGTCTTGCCTGTTTGATCTGCGCGCGGTTGACTTCGGGCAGGCCGTACACCGCCTCGGTAACGAGTTCGGGGCAGGCATGGGTCATGCCGTACCATTTTTCCCACTCGGCAATATTCTTGATGCGGAAATCCGCCGCGAGGTCTATCACCCGCACGCCCGCTTCCAGCAATGCCCGTGTTTGCTGCATGGCAATGCCATTGGGAGTCGCGAAGAACACCACGTCGCACTGGTCGAGGTGTGCCGCATCGGGATGGGCGAACGACAGGTTTACATAACCGCGCAGGCTGGGGAACATCTGGCAGACCGGCATGCCCGCGACGGCGCGCGAAGTGATGGCATGCAACTGCACCTGCGGATGCCCGGCCAGCAGCCGCAGCAACTCAACCCCGGTATAACCTGTCCCGCCTACGATTCCGACCTTAAGCACGATTTATCCTTCATAAAATGCATGCGAATGATAAATGAAAAGGCCGCCCTTTGGCGGCCTTTCCAGTACTGCAACAAGCTTAACGCTTGGAGAATTGCTTCCTGCGGCGCGCCTTGCGCAGACCGACCTTCTTGCGCTCGACTTCACGTGCATCGCGGGTAACCAGACCGGCTTGGCTCAGTGTGGGCTTCAGCGCAGCGTCGTAGTCGATCAGTGCGCGAGTGATGCCGTGGCGCACTGCACCGGCTTGACCGGATTCGCCGCCGCCGGAAACGTTCACCATGATGTCGAACTTGCCCATCATTTCTGTCAGTTCCAGAGGTTGACGCACCACCATGCGGCCTGTCTCGCGAGAGAAGAACACATCGATAGGCTTGTCGTTGACGATGATCTCGCCTTTGCCGGGCTTCATGAACACACGTGCCACTGCGCTCTTGCGACGGCCCGTTCCGTAGTTATAAGTTACGCTCATAGTTAAGCTTTCAACAGGTCAATAGGTTTCGGTTGCTGCGCGCTGTGCGGGTGAGTCGCACCGCCGTAGACCTTGAGCTTCGTCAACATCGCGTAGCCCAGCGGTCCTTTCGGCAACATGCCGCGCACGGCCTTTTGCAGCACGCGCTGCGGATGGCGCTGTTGCAGCTTGATGAAGTTGGTCTCGTAGATACCGCCGGGATAGCCCGTGTGGCGGTAGTACATCTTGTCCTGTGCCTTGTTGCCGGTCACGCGCAACTTGTCGGCATTGACGACCACGACGAAATCGCCGGTATCAACGTGCGGTGTGTAGATGGCCTTATGCTTGCCGCGCAGGCGGATAGCGATTTGGCTGGCCAAACGGCCCAGAATCTTGTCGGCGGCATCTACCAGCAACCAGTCGTGCTGGACTTCGTGCGGCTTTGCGGAAAATGTTTTCATGGCATTTCCAAACTAAAAATGGTTAACGGACTGCGAAGGGCGCGCATTCTATGCCACGCATCCACCCCTGTCAAACAAAAGTCTTGCCCCCGACGGCACACCGGCAAAAGCCGCTTTTGCCGGCCAAATCCCCTCCATCCGCGCGGTCAATCTGCGCGTAGCGGGGATTTATGCGCGCAACAGTGCGTCAAGCCATTCTTTCCAATGCATAAATTTACCGACAAGCCGGTGCGAATCGCCCGCCGCCTCGATCCGCTCAACCGTCCTCTGATCGCCCAACGTCATCCCTGCGGCAAGTTGCGCTGCGCCGGTCAGGCTGGCATCCGCCTGCAACAGGCGGTAAACGGCCAGGGGTGTGCAGCGGGCGATGCCCTGCTGAATGCAGGGTAAACCGGACAAGCCGCCGGAAAGATAGACGCGCTCGATGCCGAATTCGCGCTGAAAGTCTTCGAGTATGCGCGCCACGCGGAAGACGATGCCTTCCTGCAACAGCAAGGCAATGCGCTGCGGCGGCAGATGATCGACCGGCCCGGAAAACCGGAGGCCCAGTTCGCCGCGAAAGTACGGCGCCCCCAGCCCGCTCGGTTCGGCCAGACAGAGTATTTCATCGCCGCCCAGTTCCTCCGCGCTGCACGCGCCAGCCGGATAAGGCGCCAAAGCGGCCGCAATCGAGTTGAGCGTCCCTTCGCAGGCCAGATGCATTTGCCGCGCACCGTCCTGCCAGAGCAGGGTTTGCAGATATCCCGCAGGCACGCTCCGGTTCGCGGGCAAATGGCACACCACGAACCCGCCCGTGCCCAGATTGACCAGCGCCTCCGGCTGTCCGTCGGCAATGCTGGCGACCAGCGCGGCCGACTGGTCGCCCATGCTGGCTTGCAGAGTCAGACCATTCCCGATTTCCAACCCCAGTCCGGAGGATGGCCTGATCTGCGGCAGGATTTGCAACGGCACGCCGAACAATTCGCACAGCTCGGGCGACCATTGCCGGGTACGGATATCCATCAACAGGGTGCGCGCGGCCATCGACACATCGGTCAGGTATTCCCGTCCGCCCGTCCAGCGCCAGACCAGAAAAGTATCCAGCGTGCCGAGCAGCCATGTACCGTCCAGCAGGCGTTCGCGCCAGGCCGGATTTTTCTGCAACAGCACGCGCAATTTGGGAGCGAGGTAATACGGAGTGAGCGGCAAGCCCGCGAGCTCGCGGATCGCGTCTGCGCGGTCGCGCAAGGCATCGCAGCTTTCCGCACCCCGGTCGTCCTGCCAGGAAATGAGCGGCGTGACAGGATGTCCGCTGGCGCGGTCCCACAGCAGGAATGAGGAACGTTGGCTGCACAGGCCCAAGGGGATGCGCGAATCCGTCTGCCCCAGACAATCGGCCAACACCGCATCCGCAGTCGCGGCATAAGCGGCCGCGTCACTTTCGTAACGCCCGCCGTCCGCAACAATTCCGGGCGCGGGCCGTGCCACGACACCGCTTAGCGTGCCGTCGCGCGACAACAGACCCGCCTTGATCGACGTCGTACCCAGATCGAGTGCGACGGCAGCGATCATGTGCGGCAGGCCTCCGCCTCCCGGATGATCCTGTCGGTATCCCAGCCAAGCGCGGGCGCAAGCAGTTCGGCAAAATGCAGCAAGTCGGCCGTCTTCATTTTCGCCAAAATCAGCAAGGGCATGCGGCGGCGCAGCAGGTCCGGCAAATGCACCACCATCTCGTCGCGCGCGCACAGCAGCAGATCGGCATAGATAAACGGCAGTTCTGACACGATACGCACCGCCAGCTGCGGCGTTTCGTTCACGATATCGAATACGCGGTCGATGCGGGCGCCGTGGCGCCGCATCAGCCATTTGGCGCACTCTGCGTCGATGCCGAGCTGTTGCGCCCGGACGGTATTCTGTTCCGACCAGGCGGCGAAATCCTGTTGTGGCCTCCACGGGAAGTCTTTGTCCCGGGTTGCACACCCAGCCGCCACACCGAGTTGCGCGCAGACCGCATCGACCACGACGGTCGCGTCTTCGCGCGCCGAAGTGAGCTTGCCGCCGACAACGAAATGCAAACCGCTGGAATCCGTCTTCAGTTCCCAATCGCGGCTAGCGGCGGAAGGATGTTCGGCATCGCTCTGCTTCAACACGCGCACCCCGGCATAGCTGCCGATGACATCCTGTTTCGTCCAGGCAGTCTTGAGATAGCCGTTGGCGGCCGCAAGCAGGTAATCCACATCCGCGTCTTCAACCGCCACGCGTTCGATGTCGCCGTGATAGTCCGTGTCCGTCGTGCCCAACAAAGTGCGCCCGTACCACGGGATGATGAAAAACACGCGTCCGTCTTCCTTTGCCGTGAGCAGGATCGCCTCGTTCGTCTGCAGGGCAGGCATGACCAGATGAATGCCCTTGCTCAGGCGGCACCACGCCTTGCCCTGCGCGGTCGCGGTCGTCCACTGTCCGGCCGTGCTCACGCATTGCCTGGCGCGCACTCGCGCTGCGGCGCCGCTCACTTCGTCCTGCACCGTTGCGCCGCACACCTGCCCCTGTGCTTCATTCCACGCAACGAGCCTCGCGTAGTTCACGCAGACTGCGCCCTGCGCCAGCGCGCCCGCCACCAGCTCCAGCACCAGCCGCGCATCGTCGGTCTGCGCGTCGCCGTAGGTGAAGCCGCCTTTCAGCGTGGCATCCTCCAGGAAAGGAAAGTGCTCGTGGAAACGCGCATGATCGAAATGGCGATGCCGCATCCGGTCTTCCGGGAAACCCGCAAGCGTGTCGTACAGCGTCAAGCCGGCTTTCAGTTTCCATGTACCGTTGCGGCTGTCGGCATAAACCGGCACGCCGAAGCGCAACGGCCACACGCGATGCGGTGCCGCGTGCAGCAGCATCTTTCTTTCCTTGAGCGCTTTGCGCACCAGCCTGAAATCGAAGGTCTCCAGATAGCGCAGACCGCCGTGAATCAGCTTGCTGGACGAAGACGAGGTCGCGCTTGCCCAATCGCCCTGCTCGACCAAGGCGACTTTCAGTCCGCGCAGTGTCGCGTCATAAGCCGTCCATGCGCCGTAAATGCCGCCGCCACAGACCAGCAGGTCGAATTCGCCGTCCAGTGCCGCAAAATCGCGTTTCATTTATCCCTCATCTGCAACGCCTTGTCCGGCACGTCGCTGATCAGCACATCCACGCCCAGGGACAGCGCGCGATGGATTTCTCCTTCGGTGTCGCAGGTGTAGACGGCGATGCGTTTTCCGCGCTCGCGCACCAGTTTCATCATGTCCGCATCCAGCGTGGAGATGTGTATGCACAGGCCGTACAGGAACGGCTGCGTGTCCAGCGCATAGCGCGCGTCGTTGAGGTTATGCTCCGGTTCCAGGTTAAGCACCAGCGGAAAATCCGGCGCGAAGCGGTGCGCGTAAACCAGGCTCGCCAGGTCGAAGGACGACACCATGACGCGGTCGTCCGCCACCGCGCCGACTTGCGCCAGCGTCTTGCGCACCTTGAGTTCATGCCGCGCCACGACTTCCCAGTCGCGGTTCTTGATCTCGAGTAGCAGCCGGCAGCGCGAGCGGTAGGCTGTGACGAATTCCTGCAGGGTCATCACGCCCTCCGGGGCGGCCGAGCCTGCAAAGTGCGCGGCGAAATTCATGGACTGCAGTTGCGCGTAAGCGAAATCGTCGATATGACTGCCGGGCAGGTTCAGCTTTTTCAGATAGCGGTCGTGCCACAGCACGGCGACTTCATCGCGGCTGAGCTGGATGTCGGTTTCGATGCCGTCGATGGGATAGGCCAGCGCCTTGTCGAAAGCGGTGCGCGTGTTCTCGGCGGCTTCCCGATTGGCGCCGCGATGGGCGAATATCAGAGTCTTGGTCATGGCAATCCCTCAATGAACTTCCGCATCGACGCTTCCATCGCCGCATAGTGCGGGTTGTACATCAACCTGCGCAACACGCCGTGCTTCAGGTTTCTCTCATGCACTTCGCCCTGCCACACTTCCGCCGCGCGCGCGCGGCAGGCGGCGTAACCCGCCGGGTTATTCGGCAAATAATGCAGGCAGTTTCCGTACCCGCCCGCCGCGCCATAGTGCTCGTCCTCGGGCGAAACCACGATGGCCGTATGTGCGCTGCTCAGGATGCGCTGCTCCGGCACGGCGCTGTTCACCCATTCCACTTTCGGCAGATCGGTTTTTTCGGTCGCGTACCATACCAGCCTGCTGCACGCATGGCGCGCCCTGCGCATGAAGCGCAAGGTCGCGGCAGAATTCACCGTGGCATCGTCCGCGCTGGCGACGGCGAACACCGGAATGTCGACTTCACCCTGCGGCAACGCCTGCGTCAGCGCATACATCTGGGCCGCGGCATTTTTGCAGAACGATTCATATTTATATAAGTCTCTGTCCTGCATCCGGCTCAGCCATGCCGTCCGGGGCAGCAACCAGCTATACAGCTTGTGCAGATTCGCCCAGCGCGCGCGGGAATTGATCTCGAAGGCGGGGGAAAACAGAAACAGTCCGCGCACCCGTTTGTCGCGCGAGGCGTGCAGCACGCTCAAGGCAGCACCGGCCGAGAAGCCCGCCAGATACAGTTCGTCCGCTTCGGCAGACAGGCAGTCCGCGCCGTAGGCCACTGTCTTCGCCCATTCCTGCCAGCGCACATGGAGCAGATCGCCGGGTTGCGTGCCGTGCCCCGGCAACAACACGGCCATCACGCGAAAACCGTTGCGCCGGAAAAATTCCGCCAGATGGCGCATGTGATAGGGAGAGTCGGACAAGCCGTGGATCAGCAGCACGCCGCGCCGGAAAGGTTTGTTGCGTCCTTTTTCGAAATTGCCGCCCGGCAACAGTTCGAAGGGCGCGTTGCCCGCAACACATTTTTCCTGCTCGTTTTTTCCCGAATGCAGCAGACGCAGCATGTCTTGCGCGCGCTGCACATATTCCGCGAACGACAACCCCGCACCGGCAAAGCATGTATTCACACCGGAAGGACGGTGCCGCAACCCCAATATTTCCATCATCTTCCCGTCATATTCGCGTAACAAGCCGGCGCTATCGTCCGCTCCCAAGTAAGGCAAGCAGAGGACTCCATGCCCAGCATTCTACCTGTCGAGAAGTACCGCAACACTGCCCGCGCGCAGTTTTTGGCGAATCTGGTCCTGCCGCGCACCAAGGAGCAAGTCATGTCACCCCTGCGGAAAATCATAGAGCAGCGGCGCCTGAGCGCGCTGTTCCAGCCCATACTCGATCTCAAGAGCGGCGAGATTCTGGGTTTCGAGGGCCTGATACGCGGCCCGGCGGACAGTCCGCTGCATTCCCCGATCAACCTGTTCGGCGCGGCCGAACAGCAGGGACTGCAACTGGAACTGGAAATGCTGTCGCGCCAGATCGTGCTGGAATCGTTCGCCAAGCTGAATCTGCCCGGCAATCTGTTCCTCAACGTCAGCCCCGAGACGATGGCCCATCCCAGTTTCAAGAACGGCCAGACGCTGGCCTTTCTAGAACAACTGGGCATCGCCCCGGAACGCGTCATCATCGAGATCACCGAAAACCAGCCGACCTTTGATTTCGAGGGCATGCGCACCGCACTGCTGCACTACCGCTCCATGGGCTTCAAGATCGCCATCGACGACCTGGGCGAGGGATTCTCCAGCCTGCGCCTGTGGTCTGAGTTGCGGCCGGAGTTCATCAAGATCGACATGCATTTCGTGCAGGGCGTGGACCGGGACCCGATCAAGCTGCAGTTCCTGAAGTCCATTCAGCACATCGCCGAGAGTTGCGGCACGCAGGTGATTGCCGAGGGCGTGGAAACCGAAGCCGAGTTGCGCGTGGTTAAAGACATCGGCATCGCGCTCGGCCAGGGCTATTTCATCGCGCGTCCCAGCCCCACGCCGCCGCTGCTGGCCTCTCCCGAGACCAGCCGCATCATCAACTCGTCCAATATCGCGATCTTCCCCAGCGCGGCTGGCAACAGCCGCTCGCAAATGACCTCGCACAAGCTGCTGACCTACGTGGAACCGGTGCATCCCGCCACACTGATCGACTACATATTCGAACGCTTCAATGCCAACCCGGCGTTGCGCATCATCCCGGTCGTGAAAAATGCGGCCCCGCTCGGACTCATCAACCGCTATCACTTCATCGACCGCTTCGCCAAACCCTTCCAGCGCGAACTGCACGGCAAAAAACCCTGCGGCGACATCATGCAGGGCGAACCGTTGCTGGTGGAAAAGAACATGCCCATCGAGGAACTCAGCCACTTCCTGGTGGAAGCGGACAGTCGCCATTTCGCGGACGGCTTCATCATCACCGAAAACGGCCGCTACCTCGGTGTCGCTTCCGGCCAGGATTTGCTGCGCGAGCTCACGCAGATGCAACTGGAGGCGGCGCGCTATGCCAACCCGCTCACGCTGCTGCCCGGCAATGTGCCAATCAACGAGCACATCGAGCGCCTGCTGCAGGCGAACACGCCGTTCGTCGCCTGTTATTGCGACCTCGACCACTTCAAGCCCTTCAACGACACCTACAGCTACCGCAAGGGCGACGAGATGATCCAGCTCACCGGCCGCATCCTCAACTGGGCCTGCGACCCCAAGCTGGATTTCATTGGCCACATCGGCGGCGACGATTTCATTCTGCTCATGCAAAGCCGCGACTGGAAGACGCGCTGCGAACAGGCGCTGCGCTCGTTCGAGCAGGCCGCCGTGCTGATGTTCAGGGAAGAACATATCGCAGCGGGCGGCTATTCCAGCGAAGCGCGCGACGGCTCGGTGAAATTCCATCCGCTCACCAGCCTGTCCATAGGCGCGATCCAGATCGAACCCGGAATTCTTGTGTCGCACCACGAAGTATCCGCCGCCATGACCGATGCCAAGAAGATGGCGAAGAAGACCAGGGGCAACAGCCTGTTCATCGAGCAGCGCACTGCCGTTGCCAAACCAGAAGGAGTACAACATGAAACGATTTGCAGCTAAGCGTATCGACGCCACTGAATACAGTTTTCGTTCCCTGCTGTTCACGCGGGGGTTCGGAAAGACACTGGAGTATTACTGCACGTTTTCGGTGTTCTCGGTGCTGTCCGCAAATTAATCCGTAGGGTGGGCACGTTTTGGGTGCCCACGCGGAAACCCGTCCGAAACAGCGTGGGCACCCAAAACATGCCCACCCTACACAAACCATTTTTCGAATTACAGGAAATATTTTGATACGAAGATTTATCGCCCTCTTCCGCGCCACCCGCCTCACACTTCATATCGGCTACGGCCTGATCATGGCCGTGGCCTTTCCGTGGTTCAACCTGAATATCCGCCGCCGCATCCTGCAAAGCTGGTCCTCCGGATTGCTGGCTATCTTCAACGTCCGGATTGATATTGATGACGACAACGCGCTGCACAGCCTGCGGCGCGGCCTCATCGTCACCAACCACATTTCCTGGCTGGATGTATTCGTGCTGAACGCGGTGGTGCCCATGCGCTTCGTCGCCAAATCCGAAGTGCGGCGCTGGCCGGTCATCGGCTGGTTGTGCGCGCGGGCGCAGACGATATTCCTTGAGCGCGGCAAGGCGCGCTCGGCGGCGCGCATCAACGTACAGATGGTTGCGCTGCTGCAGCAGGGCGAATGCCTCGCCATCTTTCCCGAAGGCACCACCACCGACGGCAAACAGGTCGCGCATTTCCACTCGTCCCTGCTGCAGCCCGCCATCGACGCCGGGGCGCTGGTACATCCCGTTGCCATCCGCTATCAGGACGGCGACGGCGTACACAGCACCGCGGCCGCCTATATCGACGACCTGTCATTCGGTGCCTCGATGTGGAACATACTGAGCACACCCGAGTTACACGTGCGACTCCTTGCCGCGCAGCCGCTGGATGCACAAGCATTGGACAGGCGCGCACTGACGCAGGCAGCGCATGAACGCATCAATGCCTCATTGCATGCGGCGGGTTCATCGAACTTTCATATTCCCTTAACCCCGGTGCAACATACGGAAAGTATTCTGCTCCCATCAACCCGATAGGAGCAC
>JAUSBC010000126.1 GCA_030652215.1 Sideroxyarcus sp. | reverse complement strand
CTTGCGGCAGGAACATCTTGCCCGCGCCGAACAGGTCGCCGACCACGTTCATGCCGGTCATCAGTGGGCCTTCGATCACTTCGACAGGGAACTTGGCTTGCAGGCGTGCTTCTTCGGTGTCTTCGACTATATATGTAGTGATGCCGCGCACCAGCGCATGGGTCAAGCGTTCCTGTACTGTGCCTTTGCGCCACTCCAGATCTTCGACCTGCTCCTTGCCGCCGCCCTTGACGTTCTCCGCCAGCTTGACCAGCTTCTCTCCCGCATCGGGATGGCGGTTGAGCACCACGTCCTCCACGGCGTCGCGCAGGTCTTTGGGGATCTCTTCGTACACGCCGAGTTGCCCGGCATTGACGATGCCCATGTTCATGCCTGCCTTGATGGCGTGGTACAGGAACACGGTATGGATGGCCTCGCGCACGGGCTCGTTGCCGCGGAAGCTGAACGAGACGTTGGACACGCCGCCGCTCACTTTGGCGTAGGGCAGGTTCTTCCTGATCCACGCGGTGGCATTGATGAAATCCACGGCGTAGTTGTTGTGTTCTTCGATGCCCGTTGCGATAGCGAAAATGTTCGGGTCGAAGATGATGTCTTCGGGCGGGAAGCCTACCTTGTGTACCAAAATATCGTAGCTGCGTTTGCAGATATCGATCTTGCGTTTATAGGTGTCGGCTTGGCCCGCTTCATCGAACGCCATCACCACCGCCGCCGCGCCGTATTTGCGCACCAGCGTGTCGTGCTTGATGAAATTCTCTTCGCCTTCCTTGAGCGAGATGGAATTGACGATGGATTTGCCCTGCACGCACTTCAAACCAGCCTCGATGATGTTCCACTTGGACGAGTCGATCATCACCGGCACCTTGGAGATGTCCGGCTCGGAGGCGACTAGGTTGAGGAACTTCACCATGGCGGCTTCGCCGTCCAGCATGGCATCGTCCATGTTGATATCGATGACCTGCGCGCCGTTCTCCACTTGCTGCTTGGCGACTTCCAGCGCTTCGTCGTATTGCGCTTCCAGCACCAGACGCTTGAACTTGGCCGAGCCGGTGACGTTGCATCGTTCGCCGACGTTGACGAACAGCGACTGGTCGCCAACGTTGAACGGCTCCAGACCGGACAGGCGGCATTTGACAGGATTGCTCGGCACTTTGCGCGGCGGAATGTCCTTCACCGTCTCGGCGATGGCTTTGATGAAAGCGGGCGAGGTGCCGCAGCATCCGCCGATGATGTTGAGGAAACCGCTGCTTGCCCACTCCTTGATGTGACCCGCCATGTTCTCGGGCGTGTCGTCGTAGCCGGATTCGGCCAGCGGATTGGGCAGGCCGGCATTGGGGTGCGCGCTCACATAGCAGTTGGCGACGCGCGACATTTCTTCCACGTACTGGCGCAGTTCTTCCGCGCCCAGCGCGCAGTTGAGGCCGATGGAGATGGGGTTGGCATGCGCCAGCGAGTTGTAGAAGGCTTCGGTGACCTGACCGGTCAGCGTTCTGCCCGAAGCATCCGTGATCGTGCCGGAGATCATGATGGGCAGCGAGGTGCCGCGCTCGGCGAAGACCGACTTCACTGCGAAGATGGCAGCCTTGGCATTCAAGGTGTCGAAGATGGTCTCGATCAGGATCAGGTCCGAACCACCGTCCATCAGGCCGCGCGTCGCGTCGGAATAGTCCGCCACCAGTTGGTCGAAGGTGATGTTGCGTGCCGCCGGGTCATTTACGTCGGGCGAGATGGTCGCGGTCTTGTCGGTCGGACCCAGCACGCCCGCGACGAAGCGCGGTTTGTCCGCGGTGGAGAATTCATTGCACGCCTCGCGCGCCAGCTTCGCCCCGGCCACGTTCAACTCATAGTTGAGCGACTCCATTCCGTACGCTTTCAGCGTGGTCGCGTTGGCGCCGAAGGTGTCGGTCTCGATGATGTCCGCGCCCGCCGCCAGGTATTCGCAATGAATGGCCTTGATGACTTCCGGTTTGGTCAGCACCAGCAGGTCGTTGTTGCCCTTGAGGTCACGCGGCCAATCAGCAAAGCGCTCGCCGCGATAGTCTGCCTCTGTGAGCTTGTAGCGCTGCACCATGGTACCCATGGCGCCGTCCAGGATAAGGATGCGCTGCTTCAATAACTGTTCGATGCGGTGCGATGTGTGGCTCATGGTGCGTAACTCGATAAAAGGCCGGGGATTTTAGCATGCGGGCAGTCAAGGCTTGATGCGGCCCGCGTTAATCACTACTATGCGTCCGGTTTTGCATCTCCCTCCGGACTTCGGGATCTGCGCGCGTATCAATTGTTGTTGCATCAGGAGAAATTATGTCCAAGTTCATATGGACCGAGCAGTTCAAGCTCGGGATTGAGGTCATTGACCAGCAGCACCGCCAGATCATGGATTACGTCAACCAACTCGAAGACGCCCTCGGCAACGGAAAACCGCAAAAGGTAGTCAGCAAACTGATTGCCACGCTGGTCGATTACACGATATTTCACTTCGGCTTTGAGGAAGATCTGCTGGAAAAGGCAGGTTACCCCTATCTCAAGCCCCACCAGAAATCTCATGCAACGTTTGCCAAGCGAATAGCCGACTTTCGGGACCGGTACGATGCGGGTGAGGATGTTAGTAAAGACGTCGACGCGCTGCTCTCCATGTGGGCGTTCGACCATCTCAAGCATGACGATTCCGATTATGTCGGGGTGGTCGTTGAATTCTTGCGCCAGAATCCCAACTATTTTTCCAAAAAGCCGGGCGTTTTTGCTCGACTATTCAAGTAGGCGATATCCCGCAGCGGCAGCAATCCGGCGACTTGTGCAGTAAACTCCCCATCGCAACAGTTGGGCTATCTATTTTTCTAAAAAAATACGCTGTGAGGAGAAAACATGCCGCAAACCAAGTTTCTGCTGGACGAGTCCGAGATCCCGAAGCACTGGTACAACGTCGTTGCCGACATGCCCAACCCGCCGACTCCGCCGCTGGGTCCGGACGGCAAGCCCATCGGTCCGGAGGCACTGACCCCGATCTTCCCGATGGCCCTGATCGAAC
>JAUSBC010000125.1 GCA_030652215.1 Sideroxyarcus sp. | reverse complement strand
GTTGCGGCCTTTGGGGCCCAGGGTTACTTTGACTGCATCGGCCAGAATGTTGACGCCCACGACCATCTTGGCACGTGCTGCATCATGGAATTTCACGTCTTTAGCTGCCATGTTCTTATCTCCTGATATTTATTTGGGACTGAAAGTAGATTTTCGCCTGGCGAAAAATTACTTCTCGATCACGCCAATGATGTCGTCTTCACGCATGGTCAACAGTTCTTCACCGTCGATCTTGAAGGCCTGGCCGGAGTATTTGCCGAACAGAACACGGTCGCCGACCTTCACGGTCATGGCTTGCAGCTTGCCGTCGTCACCAATCTTGCCGTTGCCTACAGCGACGATTTCGCCCTGATCAGGCTTTTCGGTGGCTGCGTCGGGAATCACGATACCGGATGCTGTCTTGCGCTCTTCTTCCATACGCTTGACGATGACACGGTCGTTCAAGGGACGAATCTTCATGCTTATTCTCCTAAATTCAGTGAGTTGACTAATTGCGGAAGCGGAGAGTTAGCACTCCCCGCCTGCGACTGCTAATAATAGGGGCTACACCGTCCGATTTCAAGGGCGGGGAGGAAATTTAACCGGAAGCCGGATGTTATTGATTCAGCAAGTCGTCCAATGCGCTGCCGAGATTGGGATAGTTGAATTGACCGCCCGCTGCCGTCAGCTTCACGGGCAAGACGCGCTGCCCCTCCAAAAGCAACGCGGAGCGTTCACCCATGGCCAGCTTCAAGAACAGGCCCGGCGCGACGAAGCAGGCCGGACGATGAAACGACCGGGCCAAAGATCGGGTGAATTCGGCGTTGGTGACCGGATTCGGCGCTGTCATATTGAATGGCCCGCGCATTTTCTCGTCGCCCAGCAGACGCAGCGCCATCGCCACATAGTCCGCTATGTGTATCCAGCTCATCCATTGTTTGCCGCTGCCCAAGCGAGCGCCCAAGCCCAGTTTGAACGGCAGCGACATGCGCCCCAGCAATCCGCCCCGTTCGCTCAGGATCAGACCGGTGCGCAGCAGGCAAACGCGCACGCCCATATTTTCCGCGGCAAACGCCGCCGCCTCCCAATCCTTGCACAGCGTCGCTGCAAAATCGCTTCCGGCTGCTGCGGTCTCGTCCAGCTCCGTATCGCCCCGGTCGCCGTAATAGCCTACAGCTGAGCCGCTCAACAACACACTCGGCTTCTGTTTGGCCGCAGCAATGCGCTGCACCAGCTTTTCGGTCAGCGCGATCCGGCTATCCCGTAATACCTGTTTGCGCGCGGCCGACCACCATGCATCCACGATGGGTTCGCCGGCCAGATTAATGACCGCGTCGAAGGTCTGCGACGGGTTCCACTCCTCCAGCGAGGCCATCGCCTGCACGACTGCGCCGCATTTCACGGCGACCGTTTCCGGACGGCGGCTCAACACGGTCAGTTGATGCCCTTCCGCCAGCAACGCTTTGCACAGATGGCGCCCGATCAATCCTGTACCACCGGTTATCAAAATGCGCATTTAATGTCTCCCTGGTTTCAATTAGACGCCCACGTTCTTACAGGGCACGCAAACTCCGCTATGATTCCGCATATGTCGGCCAATTCCAATACCAATTCCACTTTACTCGCGCGCAGCCTTTCTGCCGTCTGGCACCCCTGCACCCAGATGAAAAGACACGAAACACTGCCGCTGGTTCCCATCGCACGCGGTGAGGGCGTGTGGCTGTTCGATCCGGACGGTAAACGCTACCTGGACAGCGTGAGTTCATGGTGGGTCAACCTGTTCGGACACTGCAATCCGCGCATCAACGCCGCGCTCACCGACCAACTCGGCAAACTGGAACATGTGATGCTGGCCGGCTTCACCCACGAGCCCGTAGTCGAACTGTCGGAGCGGCTGCGCAAACTCGCGCCGGCCGGACTGGGCCATTGTTTCTACGGCTCGGACGGCGCATCGGCCACCGAGATTGCACTCAAAATGAGCGCCCACTACTGGCGCAACACCGGCAAGCTGCAGAAGACCCAGTTCGTCAGCCTGCAAAACAGCTATCACGGCGAAACGCTGGGCGCGTTGTCGGTGACAGACGTCGCGTTGTTCCGCGATGCTTATGGAGCGTTGATCAAACAGAATGCCACCGTACCCTGCCCGGATTGGCGCAATGCCGAAAAAGGCGAGAGCGCAGAAGCTTACGCACTGCGCTGTGCCAATGCGCTTGAAGCGCATCTGCAGCAGCATCACGAACACATCGCCGCCTTCATCATCGAACCGCTGGTGCAGGGTGCGGCCGGCATGGCGATGTATCACCCCGTATATATAAGTAAGGCGCGCGAATTGTGCTCACGCTACGGTGTGCACCTCATCGCGGACGAGATTGCGGTGGGTATGGGCCGGACAGGAACAATGTTCGCCTGCGAGCAGGCAAATATCTCGCCCGACTTCCTGCTGCTCTCCAAAGGCATCACCGGCGGCTACCTGCCGCTGTCCATCGTGATGACGACCAACAACATCTATCAGGCGTTTTACGCCGACGAAACGGCGCGCGGCTTTCTGCATTCGCATTCCTACACCGGCAATCCGCTCGCCTGCCGCGCCGCGCTGGCCACGCTGGATATCTTTGCACAGGACAATATCCTTGCAACAAACCGGGACAAGGCTGCGTATTTCAATCACATCGCAAAGCCCTTGCGCGAACACGCCCATGTCAGAAATTTCCGCAACACCGGCATGATCTGGGCCTTCGAGGCGGATACGCCGCACGCCGATTTCGCACAGCGCTGTTTCTCGCTCGGACTGCAGCACGAGTTGTTGTTGCGCCCGATGGGGAACACGGTATATTTCATGCCACCCTATGTCATCAGCAAAGACGAGATACAACTGCTCGTCACGCGAACACTAAAAGTAATCGAAGCACTGGTATGAAACGCGTTTATCTCGCACTCTTGCTTTGCCTCTCCGCCGGCGTCCAGGCCGTCGGATTGCCCGCCAGCGTCAGGCAGGAGTTGAAGAAAGCCCATATCCCGCAATCCGCAGTCGCAGTCGAAATACGCGAAGTGGGCAAACGCGTCCCGCTCATGAGCATCAACAGCCGCCGCTCCATGAACCCGGCTTCCACCATGAAGCTGCTCACCACCTACGCCGCACTGGACCTGCTCGGTCCGGCCTACACCTGGAAAACCGAAGCCTGGCTCGACGGCGAATTGAAAGACGGCGTGCTGTATGGCAACCTGATTCTCAAAGGCTACGGCGATCCGAAATTCACCATCGAACAATTCTGGCTGTGGTTGAGCGAACTGCGCGCGCGCGGCCTGCGCGAGATACGCGGCGACCTCATACTCGACCGCAGCTACTACGATCTGCTCCCGCACAATCCTGGCGAGTTCGACGACGACCCGGTACGTGCCTACAACGTCGGCCCCGATGCACTGCTGATCAATTTCAATACCCTGCGTTTGCGCTACCTGCCGGAAGGTCTCGGTCTCAAAGTGGTCAGCGAACCCCCGCTGCACGGCATAACGCTGGACAACCAGCTCACGCCCAACGGCGAAACGGTCAATTGCGACAACTGGGACGACCTGTTTTCCGTGCAACCCAAGGGCGACAGCGTCGTGCTGCAGGGAGACTACCCCGTTGCATGCGGCGAACGCGAGCAGAACCTCAGCGTCATGCCGCACACGCGCTATGTGGGCGCGCTGTTCAGCGCCGTGTGGAAAGAGCTGGGCGGCTCGCTGCGAGGCAAGGAGCGCGACGGCCTGATCCCCGCCAATGCAAAGTTGCTCTCCACGCACCGCTCCGACCCTTTGGGCCTGGTCATTCGCGACATCAACAAATACAGCAACAACGTGATGGCGCGGCAATTGTTCCTGACGTTGGGCGAAGCGCTCCCGCTTCCCGCCGAGACCGGGATCGCGCCGGAAAATGCACAGGCCAGCGACGACGTCCAACCCGTATTCCCCGCCCGGTCGGAACGCGCCGGACGCATGAGCATAGAGCGCAGCATCCTCTCCATGCAGAACTGGATGGCGCGCAATGAACTGGACTTCCCGGAAATGGTGCTGGAGAACGGCGCAGGCCTGTCGCGCATGGAACGCATCAGCGCGGCGCACATGTCTGATCTGCTGCAACTTGCCTATGACCACCCGTTGGCTGCCGAAATGCAGGCATCGCTGCCGATTCTCGGTGTGGACGGCTCGATAAGGAAACGCCTGCGCGACAGCTCCGCCGCCAGCCGTGCCCACCTCAAGACCGGCACACTGGAAGGCGTCAAAACAATTGCAGGTTATGTGAAATCAAAGAGCGGCCGCGAATGGACAGTCGTATTCTTCATCAACCATCCTTACGCAAAGCGCGGACAGGATGCGCAGGATGCGCTGATCGAGTGGCTGCAAAAACGATAAGACTACAACCCCAACTCGCTCCACATCGCATCCACCCTCGCCTTCACCGCAGCATCCATCACAATGGGCGTACCCCATTCGCGCTGCGTCTCGCCCGGCCATTTGTTGGTGGCATCCAGTCCCATCTTGCCGCCGAGACCCGACACCGGACTGGCGAAATCGAGGTAGTCAATCGGCGTGTTCTCGACCAGCAGCGTGTCGCGTACCGGGTCCATGCGCGTAGTGATCGCCCACATGACCTCCTTCCAGTCGCGCACATCGATATCATCGTCCACCACGATGATGAATTTTGTGTACATGAACTGGCGCAGGAAACTCCAGATGCCGAACATCACGCGCTTGGCGTGACCGGCGTATTGTTTCTTGATGCTCACCACCGCCATGCGGTAGCTGCAACCTTCCGGCGGCAAATAGAAATCGGCGATTTCGGGGAATTGTTTTTGTAGCAGCGGCACGAACACTTCGTTCAGCGCAACGCCCAGCATGGCCGGTTCGTCGGGCGGTTTGACGGTGTAGGTGGAGTGATAAATGGGATCGCGGCGCATGGTAATGCGCTGGATGGTGAACACCGGAAACCTGTCCTGCTCGTTGTAGTAACCGGTGTGGTCGCCGTAGGGTCCTTCCAGCGCGGTCTCGCCCGGATGGATCACGCCTTCCAGCACGATCTCGGCGGAAGCGGGCACTTGCAGGTCGCTGCCGATACACTTCACCAGTTCGGTTTTGCTGCCGCGCAGCAGTCCGGCGAACTGGTATTCGGATAAGGAATCCGGCACCGGCGTGACCGCGCCGAGGATGGTCGCCGGATCGGCGCCGATCACGACCGCGACCGGATACGGCTGCCCCGGATTCTTTTCGCAGTGGTCGCGGAAATCCAGCGCACCGCCGCGATGCGCCAGCCAGCGCATGATGACCTTGTTCGGACCAATGACCTGCTGGCGGTAGATACCGAGATTCTGGCGCGGCTTGTTCGGCCCGCGCGTCACCACCAGCCCCCAGGTGATGAGCGGTGCAACATCGCCAGGCCAGCAGTGCTGGATAGGCAGTTTGGAAAGATCGACATCCGCGCCCTCCCACACCACTTCCTGGCACGGCGCGGACGACAAGACCTTGGGCGACATGGTGAGTACCTGCTTCAGAATCGGCCATTTGTCCCACGCATCCTTCAATCCCTTGGGTGGTTCCGGTTCTTTGAGATAGGCGAGCAGCTTGCCGACTTCGCGCAATGCCTGTGTGGACTCTTCTCCCATGCCCAGCGCCACACGGCGCGGGGTGCCGAAGAGGTTGGCGAGTACCGGCATCTTGTGGCCTACCACGTTCTCGAACAGCAGCGCCGGACCCTGTGCTCGCAACACGCGGTCGCAGATCTCGGTCATCTCCAGTTTGGTGGAGACAGGCGCGGTGACGCGTTTCAATTCGCCAATACTCTCAAGTTGAAAGATGAAGTCGCGAAGGTCTTTATATTTCATCAGTAGAACCTTTCCTCGCCCTCCGGGCGCGTCTTGAACCGCTTGTGCAACCAGAAATACTGCTCGGGCATCTCGCGAATACGATCTTCGATGAATGCATTCATGCGCCGCGCATCGGCGATGTCGTCGCCGCTGGGATAATTGTCCCACGCCGGATAGAACGTCAGCACATAGCCACCGCCGCCCGGCAATACGCGCGTGATGCTGGGCACGACTTTTGCGCCGGTCATCTGCGCGATGCGCGGCACCGAGGTCATGGTGGCGGCGGGTACGCCGAAAAAGGGAATGAATGCGCCATCCCTGACGCCCTGGTCCTGATCCGGCGGGTAGATGAACGGCAGGCCTTTCTTCATTCCCTTGAGGATGGGGCGCAACCCCTCCTGCCGCGCGTACAGATGCTGAGTACGGAAGCGGGCGCGCTTCTGCAGCAGCAGTTCGGTCAGGTACTGGTTCTTTTGTTTGGAATACATGCACACGGTATCCACCTGTTGCGCGATCCACTGCCCGCCGGTGTCCATGCCCACAAAATGCGGTGTGAGCAGGATCATGGGTTGGCCTTTCAGGGCCACGAAATGCTCGACGCCTTCCACGCGGATCAATGAATTGATGCGCTCCGCACTCGACCACCACACGATGCTGCGCTCGACCAGACCGCGCATGAACATCCGGAAATGCGCACGCAGCAGTTTCCTGCGCGCCGCTTCGTTCATATCGGGAAAGCACAGCTTGAGATTGATATTCCCGACCCGGCGCCGTTCGGCGGCAAAAGGATAAGCCAGTGTGCCCAGCCCATTGCCAATGGCAACGATGACGCGAAACGGCAGAAAGTGGATCACCCAGAAAGTGAAAACGCCTAGACGTACCAACATCAATACTCCTTGACTGCTTCCGGCGGCAGTGCGCCGCGCGGTACTTTGTAACGGTTGTAACTCCACAGGTATTGCTCGGGGTGGTTGCGTATCACCGCTTCCAGCGCCGCGTTCATCTGCTTGGGGATGGATACAGTCGCATCGAAAGACAGGGGCGTGAAATGCAAAGCGTAGCCCTCTCCTTTCGGCAGACGCTCGCTGTGGCACATCAGCACTGCCGCGCCGCTGGATTGCATCAGCCGCCCGATCAGCGTCATGGTGTATGCGGGACGCCCAAAGAACGGCACCCACTCGCCCTCGCCGTTGCCCGGCACCTGATCCGGCAACACGCCGATGACCTGCCCCTTCTTGAGCGCTTTGAGCAATTGCCGCACGCCACCCAGATCGGTGGGCGCCAGCTTCATTTGCCCGCGTTCGCGGCCCTCGTGCATCAAGGTATCCAGGAATTTCCAGCGCGGCGGACGGTACATGCAAGTCATCTCCATGCGCGAGGCAATATAGAGGCCGATGACTTCAAAGCAACCGATATGCGGCGTCAGCACGATCACACCCTTGCCCAATGCCTGCCCGGCTTCAAAGTGCTCCCAGCCGTGACAGCGCCGGACGCTGGCGACTACCTTTTCCAGCGGACGCCGCCACACCCAGGGCAGTTCCATCACGCCCTTGCCCATTTCGCGGATATTGGTGTGCAGCAGGCTCTGCAAATCGGATTCCGAACGCGCCAGCCCGGCTTTTTGCAGGTTTTCGCGCAAACGCGCGGCATAAGGTCCCGAGGCAAGAAAGGTTACCCAGCCGAATAGCGCACCCAGCCGATGCAAAACCGACAAAGGCACATGCGCCAATACATCAAACAGAGTAACCATTCAAGAAAACCTATTAAATCAAGGAGGCGGGGATTTGGTATACTGCGCGCCCATTTAACTACTGAAGCAGCAATCGGAGAGCCATGAGCGAATACTTTTTTACATCCGAATCCGTGTCCGAGGGCCATCCG
>JAUSBC010000100.1 GCA_030652215.1 Sideroxyarcus sp. | reverse complement strand
TCCTGCGCGACGAGTCGCTGCACCTGAATTTCGGCGTCGACATGGCCAATCAGATCAAAATGGAGAATCCGCATCTGTGGACGCCCGAGTTCAAGGCCGAGCTTTCCGGCCTGTTCCGCAAGGCGGCCGAGCTGGAATCGGCCTATGCCGACGACACCATGCCGCGTGGAATCCTGGGTCTTAACGCCGCCATGTTCAAGGAGTACATGCGCTTCATCGCGAACCGCCGCTGCCAGCAGATCGGTCTCGACGTGATCTTCCCCGGGGCGACCAACCCGTTCCCGTGGATGTCCGAGATGATTGATCTCAAGAAAGAGAAGAACTTCTTCGAGACCCGCGTGACCGAATACCAGACCGGCGGGGCCTTGTCCTGGGATTGATCCATACCGATCTTGCGGGTGGAAGCCTGATAGAACGCTCCCCTGGTGGGAGCGTTTTTATTTCCGGGCCTCGCGAAGGATAGGGACGGCTTCGGTGTCGCTGAATACTTTTCGGGATGGAAAATTGTTTATGCGGTCTCTGAAAAAATGTTCAGTGAGAGAGTGTGAGTGAGTGAACAGAAAAATATTTGCGACGACATAACAAAAAAATGCGAAATACTCAATTTATATATTGACAGCAAACATATTTAAGATAAAGTTGCAACCGCAAGATGTAGTAAATATTTTCCATGCCAAACACTAGCTGTAGTGTTCAAAAAGGCACAAAAAAGGCAAATTAAGGGGACTTCGCTTGCGCGAACTTGAAGCTCGAGAGTTAACTTACATAGCGCCCATGGCGCAATTCAAAAGCGAGATTCTTTCTCAGGGGTTCCCCTCCCTCCAAATTTCCAGGTTGCCCGCAATGGCGTCAAACCTGCTTACGCAGCCTTCTTCACTGTTTTCAGCTCCGCAAATGGCTATGAGTTATGGGCGTTTGGGGCTTGCAGATACGGATTCAATTCAGAATGGGATATTTTCGGGCCAGGGTTGCACTCCCCTGCCGGAGCGGTGCGCGTGGAACGCGACTTTTGTGAAGCGATCTTTCGCTTTTCAGGCGGGATTTGCTGTTGGGAATTTTCAAAGGCTGCTTCGGCGGCCTTTGTTGCAAGGGCTTTAGTCGCACCGCTTGCGGTGTGCTGAAGGTGTAGTAGTTGTCTGTTCGTAGATGTTTTTTTGTTAACGTTCACCACTCAAGGAGGTTGAAATGGTAGCAGCAAAGAAAGCTAAACCCGCAGCAAAAAAGGCGGCTGTAAAGAAACCGGCAGCCAAAAAAGTAGCAGCCAAGAAGCCGGCAGCTAAAAAAGTAGCAGCAAAGAAGCCCGCTGCCAAGAAAGTAGCCGCCAAGAAGCCGGCAGCCAAGAAAGTAGCAGCAAAGAAGCCCGCTGCCAAAAAGGCTGTAGCGAAGAAACCGGCAGCAAAGAAGGCCGTTGCCAAGAAACCGGCAGCCAAGAAAGTAGCAGCAAAGAAGCCCGCTGCTAAAAAAGTAGCCGCCAAGAAACCGGCAGCCAAGAAAGTAGCAGCAAAGAAACCCGCTGCTAAGAAAGTAGCCGCCAAGAAACCGGCAGCCAAAAAAGCAGCAGTAAAGAAACCCGCTGCCAAAAAGGCTGTAGCAGCAAAACCGGCAGCGAAAAAGGCTGTAGCCAAGAAGCCGGCAGCAAAAAAGGCGGCAGCAAAGAAGCCAGCAGCAGTAGTAGCTAAGCCCGTTGCAGCTCCGGCCGCAACAACACTGGCTCCCTCTGCTCCGGCTCCTGTGCGTCCGGCTGCGACTTGGCCTTTCCCCACACCCGGCATCAGCAAGCCGAATTAATGTGGTGTGAGGCTGTGAAGGCAGCCCCGAACAGGCAGTACTGGGGCTGATTCACGGTTGTCGGATAGCGAGCCGGACAGGCTCAGTGTTTTTATTCGCGCTTGAAAAAAGTGCGCGGGGCAGTGTCCCCTCTAAGACGCGTTTGGTCGTTTTGATTGGCGTATCGAAGTTGGTCTGCGTAGTGCAAAGGCTCGCACCCTATCTGACGACATGTTCGGATTTTTGCCACGGTTGCGTGGAGGGAGTGGTGCCCTCTAACGAATCAGATGGTCGACAAGCATCCAACTCACTGGAGGGGTTTTGTTCCCTCTGAAAAAAGTGAAGCTATTTTTCTCCCGATTTTTCTTCCAATAACGCGGTGTTGTGCTTTTCAGTCCAGTTTCACGCTGTAGATGGTGACCGGGGCGGAGCTGTTTTTGTCGAAAGCGATCCCCGCATCGACGCCGGCGCGCGCGATGTCCGAAGCATCTTCGCAGCGCGCGTAGGCCTGCAGCATGGCGCCGAGCGAGAACTCGTGGCCCGAACCGATAGCCCAGTATTGAGTGTACTCGAACACTTCGCGCATGGAATAAATGGCAAAGATGCCGCTCGAGTTGGCGATCAAAGCGGTGATCTGGCTGGATTCGTAGGGATCTTCTTCGTCTTCCTTGGGGTTCAGGAAACATTCTTCCTTCAGGATAGGGTGAAGTTTTCGGAACGTTTCGAAAATTGCAGCCTTGCTGTTAAGCTGTACATCGGGCGTCTTGGCAAGCAAACTGGACAGCACCAGATGGTGCGCCGCGCTGCCGCATACGCCGACATAGCTGTCGCCGATTTGCAGAATCTTGTCGTGCGAAGCGTCCTGCGATGCGTGCAAGCGGGTGTTGCCGAAGGTGGTCAGGGTATCGGCCGCGATGGCGGCATAACCGTTCTTTCTGACTGCGACGATGGTGGTCATGCGAAATTTCCTTTTTTAGTCTGAACGCGATTTTATCATTGATGCTGTATAGCTCCCCGCTCCCCTATCAAAACGATGCCAGTGCCTACTTCGCGGCAATACGCGATCTGCCTTGGGCGGCATGGCTGGACAGTGGCGGCAGCGGACGCTATGACATTCTGGTTGCACAGCCAGTGGTCACGCTGGTTACACAGGGTGGATACACGGAAATAGCGGACAACTCCGGCGTGCGCCGCGTGCAAGAAGAGGAATTAGAGCTGTTGCACACGCAACTGGGAAGCCCGATAACGCCCATGCCGGGCATGCCCTTTGCGGGAGGCGCGCTGGGCTACTGGGGTTACGATCTTGCCCGTCGGACGCACCGGCTCCCGGCGTTGGCGCTGGACGCCGAAAATCTGCCCGACATGGCGCTCGGTATTTACGACTGGGCGCTCGTCATTGATCACCAGGAGTTGAATGCGTGCCTGGTCTCGAGACAGCGCCATGCTGAAACCGCGCAGGTGCTGCCGCAAATTCTGGAGCGGCTGCAAAACGCGGCATTTTCGGCGAAAGGGTGCGAAAGTGTGCAATTCAAGGTGTTGGGGAAGATTACTTCCAATCTCACCCCGGCGGCCTACCGGACTGCATTCAATCTCGTGCAGCAGTACCTGCGCGACGGCGATTGCTACCAGGTTAACCTCGCGCAACGCTATTCGGCGAATGCGGAGGGCGATGCGTTTGCCGCCTATCTGGAACTCAGGCGCCTGAGTCCGGCCCCCTATTCCGCCTTTCTCAACTGGCCCCAACTCCAAATTTTGTGCGCTTCTCCCGAGCGTTTTCTGCAGATGCAGCAGGGCAGGGTGGAAACCAAGCCGATCAAGGGTACGCGCGCGCGCAACGCGGATGCCGCGGAAGATGCGCGGCTGGCGCAAGAGTTGAGCCAGCACCCCAAGGATCGCGCCGAGAATCTGATGATCGTCGATCTGTTGCGCAACGATCTGGGTAAAAGCTGCGAGCCCGGCACAGTCCGCGTGCCGAAGCTGTTCGAAGTGGAAAGCTATTCCAATGTGCACCATCTGGTGAGTACGGTGGAAGGCAGCTTGCGCAGCGGACGCGGCGCAACCGATGTGCTGCGGGATTGTTTTCCGGGCGGTTCGATCACCGGTGCGCCCAAGCAGCGCGCAATGGAGATCATCGAACAACTGGAGCCAAACCGGCGCGGGGTGTATTGCGGGGTAATTGGCTATGTCGGGTACGACGGCAATATGGACAGCAATATCGCCATCCGTACATTGGTCTATTCAAACCGGGAAATCCGCTGCTGGGCCGGGGGCGGCATTGTCGCGGACTCGGATTGCGCGGCGGAGTATCAGGAGACGCTGGACAAGGCGGCGGCGATGCTGGAACTGCTGCGCCGCTTCGGCGGAGAAGTCGGATAAGCGTCAGCTAACCCAAGTCAGGATCAGCGCTTCGCTTTTTCTCCGACCTTGGCATCAAACTTTTCCCGGTTGATGACAAAGCGCTCATGCCGGCCCCGGGAAATCAGGTCCACGCCATCGTGCGCTTCGACCTGGAATACCAGTCTCTTGCCGTCGACCTCCACCAGTTCGACCGACGCGGTCACCTCCAGGCCGGGCGGCGTGGCAGCTTCGTGCGTAACATTAATTTGAGTGCCGACGGTTTGCTCCCGGGGCCAGTCGATGTGGGGGTTGATGCATTTGATGCACGCCCATTCCAGAAAACCGACCATGTAGCCGGTGGCGAATACTTCGGGCATGGCCAGGAATTCTTCCGCTTCGGGGTATAGCGCAGGAACGGTTTTGGAAGACGGAACGAGAAATTTGTGTTCGTACTTCAGGCCGGGTTTCAGGCTTTCTTTCATGTTCAACTCCTTGCAGTAATCAGGCCGGAATGTTCTTCACACGCGTGATGCGTATTACTTCCGGAATCCTGCGCAGGCCGCGCATCACGCTGGCGAGATGCAGGCGGTTGTTCACTTGCAGTGTGAAAAAAAGTTCGGTGTACTCGCCTTCATTGGCGAAGTGCACGTTCTCGATGTTGGATTCCGCGTCGGCGATAGACGCGGCAACCTTGGCCAGCACGCCGCGCTGGTTGGCGACGATAAGCTTGATGCTGACTTCAAACAGCTTGTGAATGTTTCTGTCCCACGCCACATCTATCCATTCCTCGCTGCCGTTGCGTCCCTTTCTCAGCGATGGACAGTCGTGCGTATGCACGATGAGTCCCTGCCCGCTCCGGATGACGCCGATGATGGGGTCGCCCGGAATCGGACGGCAGCATTTGGCGTACTGCACCGCCATGCCTTCGGTGCCGAGCAGGGTGATGATGCCGCTGTTGCTGGCTTCCGTCCGGGCGCTTTCGGCCTCGTTCAATTTTGCCAACTGGCGCGCGATCACCATATTCAGGCGGCGGCCCAGGCCGATGTCGGCAAATATCTCCTGGCGCGATTTGGCACTGCTTTCTTTCAATACGCGATCCCAGGATTGTTCCGGAATATCCTGGAGTTTGAAACCGAGCGAGTTCAGGGCCTGGCCGAGCAGGCGTTCGCCGAGCTTGGCCGATTCGTCCAGATGCATGGTTTTCAGTGCGTGACGAATTTCGCCGCGCGCCTTGCTGGTGACGACGTAACTCAGCCAGGCCGGATTGGGGTGCGCGAGCGGCGCGGTAACAATTTCGACGCGGTCGCCGTTGCGCAATTCGCTACGCAGCGGAACGAGTTCGGCATTTACCTTTGCCGCCACGCAGCGGTTGCCGATGTCGGTGTGCACGCTGTAGGCAAAATCCACCGCCGTTGCGCCGCGTGGCAACGCGTAGATCTTGCCCTTGGGCGAGAACACATACACTTCGTCCGGGAACAGGTCCACCTTGAGGTGTTCAAGGAATTCAACGGAATCGCCGCTTTGCGCCAGACTCTCCAACAGACTCTGCAGCCATTGATGCGTCTTCTGGTGAAGTTCATTGATCTGCGCCTCGGACGATTTGTACAGCCAGTGCGAAGCAACCCCGCTTTCCGCCAGCTTGTTCATCTCGTGCGTGCGTATCTGCACCTCGATAGGCGTGCCGAAAGGGCCGAACACGGCCGTATGCAATGACTGGTATCCGTTGGCCTTGGGAATTGCGATGTAATCCTTGAACTTGCCGGGGAAGGGCTTGTACAGGCCGTGCAGCACGCCCAGCGCGACGTAGCACGACGGCACGTCCTCGACCAGGATGCGAAACCCGTATATATCCAGCACCTGCGCGAAAGCCAGTGATTTGGCCTGCATCTTTTGGTAAATGCCGTATAAATGCTTCTCTCGACCGCGCACTTCGGCCAGGATATGGTTGTCGGCCAGTCGCTGGCGTATGGATTCCAATATCTTGCTCACCACCTCGCGCCGGTTGCCGCGGGCAACCTTCAGCGCCTTCGACAGCACCGCATAGCGGTTGGGATGCAGATACTTGAAGCTGAGATCTTCCAGCTCCTGGTACAAGGTGTTCAGCCCCAGCCGGTTGGCAATGGGGGCGTAGATGTCCATGGTTTCATGGGCGATGCGCCGGCTTTTGGCTTTGGACACCGAATTCAGCGTGCGCATATTGTGCAGCCGGTCGGCGAGCTTGATGAGAATCACGCGTACATCGCGCGCCATGGCCATCAGCATTTTGCGGAAATTTTCCGCCTGCGCATCCTGCAGGGTTTCGAACTTGAGCTTGTCCAGCTTGGAGAGGCCGTCCACCAGTTCGGCAACGGGTGCGCCGAATTTTTCGGCTATCTCGTCTATGCTGATGCTGGTGTCTTCGGCGACATCGTGCAGCAAGGCAGCCGTAATGGCCTGCGCGTCCAGATGCAGCGGGGTGAGTATGCGTGCGACGGCAATGGGGTGGGAAATGTAAGGCTCGCCCGACTGGCGCAACTGGCCTTCGTGTGCAGCACGGCTGAAGGCAAGCGCCGACTCGATCTGCGCCACATCCTTGGGCTTCAGGTAGGCGGAAACCTCCTGCAGAAGCGTGTCAGCATCGGTCTGCGGCATGGGACATGCGGTAGAAATGCCGCCGGAACATCCCGGCGGCGCTTACTCAGGCCATACCGCGATTCAGGATTTCAATGCCAACCTTGCCTTCGCTGATTTCGCGCAGCGCAACGACGGTGGGCTTGTCCTTGGTGTTTTCCACCAGATAGCCCGCGCCGTTGGCCAACTGGCGTGCGCGATAAGCGGCAGCCAGTGTCAGCTCGAAACGGTTGGGGATGTATTTCATGCAATCTTCGACGGTAATGCGTGCCATGGTGAGTTCCTGGTTAATTTTGCAATTGATTGATCAGAGCCGAGTGACGTGCAAGTTGGCTGTCGCGGCGCAAACCGATGGTGATGACCACCGCATCCAGTTGCCGCAATGCCTCGTCCAGCTTATCGTTAATAATAACATAGTCGAACTCGGCCACATGCGAGATGTCCTCCTGCGCGGCCTTCAAGCGCCGGGCAATCACCTCGTCGCTGTCCTGGCCACGTCCTTTGAGGCGGGTCTCTAGCGCGGAAAGCGAGGGCGGCAGGATGAAAATAGAGATGGCGTGCGGCATGAGTTTGCGTACCTGCGCCGCGCCCTGCCAGTCGATTTCCAGCAAAATGTCGCGTCCAGCGGCCAGTTGTTTCTCGATCCAGGGTTGCGAAGTACCATAGAAATTGCCGTAAACCTCGGCGCTTTCCAGAAAATCGCCGTCTTTTGTCATTTCCAGGAACATTTCGCGGCTGATGAAGTGGTAGTCCTTGCCGTTAGTTTCTCCGGGGCGAGGTGCGCGCGTGGTGTAGGAAACGGACAATGCGATCTGCTGGTTGCTTTTGAGCAGGGCGCTGACCAGGCTGGTCTTGCCAGCACCCGAGGGTGCGCTGACGATAAAAAGGTTGCCGGGCATGATTTTCTCCTATTCGATGTTTTGTACTTGTTCGCGCATTTGCTCGATGAGTATCTTGATATCCATGGCGCTGCGCGAGACTTCCGCATCCACGGATTTCGAGCCCAGCGTGTTTGCCTCGCGATGCAGTTCCTGCATCAGGAAATCCAGGCGTTTGCCGACCGCGCCGCCCTTCGCCAGTACGCGCTGCACCTCGGTCAGGTGGCTCTGCAGCCGTGAAAGTTCCTCGTCCACGTCGATTTTGCTGGCGTAAAGCGTGATCTCCTGCCGTACCCGCTCATCGTCCTCGCTGCCCAGCGCTTCGAGCAAGCGGGTGCGTAACTTGGCTTCGTAAGCGGCAATGGCGGCGGGCACGCGCGGCGCGACGGCGACGCGCAATGCCTCAATCTGGGTGACACGCTCAAGCAGAAAGGTCTTGAGTTTCTCTCCCTCGCGTTCCCGCGCGGCGGCGAAGTCTTTGAGTGCCTGCTGCAGCAGGGCTTGCAGGGTCTTGTTCAGGGACTCGGCGGAAAGGGCCGGACTTTCCAGAACCCCGCTCCAGCGCAGCACATCGGCCACGGACAGTTCGCGTGCTTCCGGCAGCGCTTCGCGTACCTGCACGCTCCACAGGGCCAATTGTTGCACCATGATCTGGTTCAGGCGCGCCGGTTCCTGTGCGGACTGGCGGGTCGCGAGGTTGATGCGGCATTCAACCTTGCCGCGGCTCATTTGGGCCGCGATGGCCTCGCGCAGCGCGGGTTCCTGCGCGCGCAGTTCGTCCGGCATGCGCAATTGCAGGTCCAGATAGCGGCTGTTGACCGAACGCAGCTCAAGAGTGAGCGAGGCCGAATCGAGCTCGGCGGCGACGGAGGCAAAACCGGTCATACTGTAAATCATGGTGGACTCCGGGTCGGGGTGGAAAAAACATCAACTAAACGCGGCGCATTATATTACGATTGATAACCGTCTCTGTTCATGGCGGTAATAAACAATAAGAAATATAGGGAGAAGATGAGGTTCGCCGTCTATCAGGCCAGCAAGATCGGTGGCCGCAAATACAATCAGGATCGCGTGGGCTACGCCTATACCAAAGACGCGCTGCTGCTGGTGCTGGCGGACGGCATGGGCGGTCATTTGCATGGCGAAGTTGCGGCCCAGATCGCCGTACATACCTTCATGCGCGCCTTCGGCCGCATCGAACAAACCCGGGTTAAAGAACCGGAAGTATTCCTGCGGGCCACCATGCGTGCCGGCCACGATGCCATTTTCACCTATGCACGCGAGCAACAACTGGGCGGGAGCCCCGGTACCACCTGCGTGGTGGCCCTGGTGCAGGACGGGCAAATCTGGTGGGCACACGCGGGGGATTCACGTTGCTACCTGATGCGCGGCGAAGCGGTCGTCGGTGTGACGCACGACCATTCCGTGGTCCAGCAGTGGGCGGACTGGGGCATCATCGGCCCGGACGAAATGAAAACGCACCCCGACCGCAACAAGATCACCAACTGCCTGGGCGGGGTGGAAGACATGTTCTTTGTCGACGTTTCGGAACCGACTGCCGTACAGGTTGGCGACACCCTGCTGCTGTGCAGCGACGGCTTCTGGAGTCCGCTGTCCGATGAAGAGATGGCCAAGCTGTCGGCGGTGCCCGTCTTGTCCAAAAAACTGGACGAATTGTCCGAAACGGCGGTGTCGCGCGAAGCGGCCCGCGCCGACAACACGACTGCCGTCGTGGCACGTCTGGGCGGAAACGAAGAAGAGCACACCGCCGAAATGCCGATCTGCGTCATATTGGACGAACGTCCCGCGCCCCGGAACTTCTGAGCAAGTCCGCTATAATCCGCCCCGTTTCTTATTACTTCCGAGGTTCCCGTTATGCGTCCCAGTCAGCGTAAGCCAGACCAGCTCCGTGCTATCCGTATCACCCGCCATTACACCAAACATGCCGAAGGTGCCGTTCTCATCGAGTGCGGGGATACCAAGGTCATCTGCACTGCCAGCGTGGAAGAACGCGTGCCGCCGCACAAGAAAGGCAGCGGCGAGGGCTGGGTGACGGCCGAATACGGCATGCTGCCGCGATCCACCGGCGAACGCATGGGCCGCGAAGCTGCCAAGGGCAAACAATCCGGCCGCACGCAGGAGATCCAGAGATTGATCGGCCGCAGCCTGCGCGCCGTGGTCGACCTCGGCAAGCTGGGTGAACGCACTGTCACGCTGGATTGCGACGTGATCCAGGCCGACGGCGGCACACGCACCGCCAGCATCACCGGCGCGTTCGTTGCGCTGCAAGACGCGGTGAGCAGCTTGATGCAGAAGGGGCTGGTGAAAGAGAACCCGTTGCGCGACTCCGTCGCCGCCATCTCGGTCGGCATCTACCAGGGCACGCCCGTGCTCGATCTCGATTATCCCGAAGACTCCGACTGTGATACCGACATGAATGTGGTGATGCTGGGCAGCGGCCATTTCGTCGAAGTACAGGGCACGGCCGAAGGCCACCCGTTCTCGCGCGAAGAGATGGATACGCTGCTGGAGCTGGCCAAGAACGGCATCACGCAGTTGACCGAGATGCAGCGCAAGGCGCTGGCGCAATGAACAAGCTGGTCATCGCTTCCAACAACCCGGGCAAGCTGCGCGAGTTCGAGAGGATGCTGGCACCGCTCGGCATCGAGGTGCTGACCCAATCCCAACTCGGCATCTCTGAAGCCGAGGAACCGCACTGCACTTTCGTCGAGAACGCACTGGCCAAGGCGCGCCATGTCAGCCGCGAGAGCGGTCTGCCCGCGCTGGCTGACGATTCCGGCATCTGTGTCGAAGCATTGGGTGGTGCACCGGGCGTGATCTCGGCACGCTACGCTGGTGACAATCCCAAATCGGATCGCCGCAACAACGACAAGCTGCTGCAGGACATGCAAGGCGTGAGCGACCGCCGCGCACACTATTATTGTGTGCTGGTGCTGGTGCGCCATGCTGACGATCCGCAGCCCATCATTGCGGAGGGCGAGTGGTGGGGCGAGATCGCGCATGCAGAGCGCGGTGACGGCGGCTTCGGCTATGACCCGATGTTCTGGTTGCCGGATTTGGACAAGATGAGCTCCGAGTTGACGCATGACGAGAAACACGCGATCAGTCACAGGGGTAAGGCAATGAAGGTGTTGCTGGAAAAACTGAAGCTGAAACATTAGGGCGCAGCAAGTCCGTACATGTCCTCCCATCCCTTGCAACCCGTCGGCCTCAAGTCGCAGGCGGTGAACTTCCAGGCTTTGCCGCCCCTTTCGCTGTACATCCATATTCCCTGGTGCGTGCGCAAATGCCCTTACTGCGATTTCAATTCGCACGAGGCGCGCTTGGGTATTCCCGAGAAAGAATATGTCGCCGCTCTGGTGCGTGATCTGGAGATGGCGTTGCCGCTGGTCTGGGGACGCAAGGTTTACACCGTGTTCTTCGGCGGCGGCACGCCCAGCCTGTTGAGCGGTGCGGCTGTCGGGGAGATTCTGCGTCAGGTGCGTATGTTGTTGCCGCTGGACCTCAACGCCGAGATCACGCTGGAGGCGAATCCCGGTACGGTGGAGGCCGACAAGTTCGCGCAGTTCAAGGATGCCGGGGTGAACCGGCTGTCGCTGGGCATCCAGAGTTTCAACGACGCGCATCTGCAGGCGCTGGGGCGTATTCATTCTGCCGATGAAGCCAAGCGGGCAATCGCGATTGCGCAGCAGCATTTCGACAACATCAATCTCGACCTGATGTATGCGTTGCCGCAGCAGTCATTGGATGAAGCAATGCGGGATGTGCAGACCGCGCTGTCGTTCGCGCCGCAACACCTGTCCTGTTACCACCTGACGCTGGAGCCGAACACGCTGTTCGCGCACCAACCGCCGTCCTTGCCCGACGACGACGCAAGCAGCGAGATGCAGCAGCGCATAGAAACCTTGTTCGCCGCTCATGGCTATGAACATTACGAGACTTCGGCGTTCGCGCAGCCGAAAAAGCAGTCGCGCCATAACCTGAATTACTGGCAGTTCGGCGACTATCTGGGCATCGGGGCGGGTGCACACAGCAAGCTGAGCTTCCATGACAAAGTGCTGCGGCAAGCGCGCCATAAGCAGCCGCAGGCCTACATGGAGAGTGTCGCGCAAGGCCTGCAGATGCAGGGCGAACAGGTGTTGGGCAAAGACGATCTTGCGTTCGAGTTCATGATGAACGCCTTGCGCCTCAACGGCGGTTTCGACGAGACGCTGTTCCAGGAACGCACCAGCCTGCCTTTGCTGGTGATACGGCGTGAACTGGAAGAGGCGGAGCGGCGGGGTTTGCTGGTGCGGGAGGCTGGGCGCATTGCGCCGACGCAGATGGGGCAGCGCTTTCTCAACGACCTGCTGGAGATATTCTTGCGCGAAGAAATGTAGGATGGGTTGAGCGCAGCGATACCCATCGCCTGCGTGATGTCGGCGATTGATGGGTATCGCTGCGCTCAACCCATCCTACAGATGCCTATCGGTGTTTAAACACCAGATCCCATACGCCGTGCCCGAGTCTTATGCCGCGCTGTTCAAACTTCGTAAGCGGACGGTAGTCGGGGCGGGGCGCGTAATCAGCGGCCGTGTTTTCCAGCAGCGGTTCCGCACTTAGCACGGCCAATACCTGCTCGGCGTAGTCCTGCCAGTCGGTGGCGACATGGATGTATCCCCCGGGTTTGAGCTTCTGCACCAGTTGCGCGATGAACGGCGCCTGGATCAAGCGGCGCTTATTGTGGCGCGCCTTGTGCCAAGGGTCGGGGAAGAAGATGTGCACGCCGTCCAGCGTGCCGTCCGCGATCATGTCGCGCAGCACTTCCACGGCATCGTGCTGCATGATGCGGATATTGTTCAGTTGCTCCAAATCGATCAACTTGAGCAGGTTGCCCACGCCCGGCGTGTGCACTTCCAGCGCGAGGTAATCGATTTCGGGATGCGCTGCGGCGATGGTCGCCGTGCTATCGCCCATGCCGAAACCGATCTCGAAGACTTTCGGCGCCTTGCGTCCGAAGGCCTGGTCGAGATCGAGCTGTCGCGTGATGTACGGGATGCCGTAGCGTGGCAGCCAAGTGTCGATGGCACGCTGCTGCGCGACTGAAACGCGGCCTGCGCGCAGCACGAAGCTGCGGATATGCCGCTTGCTGAGGTCTTCTGTTTCGCTCATCAGCTGCGTGTCGAGGAGATGATGCCTGCCGTCGGCGAGCTGGGGCTGGCACTGTACAGTTTCTTTGGCATGCGTCCGGCAAGGAATGCCTCGCGTCCGGCTTCCACACCCTTCTTCATGGCCGAGGCCATCAGCACCGGATCTTTTGCGCCGGCGATGGCGGTGTTCATGAGTACACCGTGGCAGCCCAGCTCCATCGCGATGGCGGCATCGGAAGCGGTGCCCACGCCCGCATCGACGATCACCGGCACCTTCACGCGCTCCATGACGAGTTGCAGGTTCCACGGGTTGAGGATGCCCATGCCGGAGCCGATCAGCGAGGCCAGCGGCATGATGGCGACACAGCCGATATCTTCCAGTTGCTTGGCGACGATGGGGTCGTCCGAGGTGTACACCATCACTTGGAAGCCTTCGGCCACCAGTATCTTGGCTGCGGCGATGGTCTCGATCACGTTGGGGTACAGCGATTGCGGATCGCCCAGTACTTCCAGTTTGACTAGCGAATGGCCGTCCAGCAGTTCGCGCGCGAGGCGCAACGTGCGCACCGCATCGTCGGCCGTATAGCAACCCGCCGTATTCGGCAGGTAAGTGAATTTCGACATCGGCACGGAGTCGAGCAGGTTGGGCTCGTTCGCGTTCTGTCCGAGGTTGGTGCGGCGGATCGCCACCGTGACGATCTCCGCGCCGCTGGCGTCCAGTGCCGCGCGTGTCTCGGTGAAGTCCTTGTACTTGCCGGTGCCGACCAGCAAACGGGATGAATAGCTTTTACCGGCAATAACCAATTTATCGTTCATGTTTGTTTTCCAGATGAATAATTTAGCCGCCGCCGACCGCGACGACGATTTCGAGTTTGTCGCCCGCCGCCAGTTGCCGGGTGGAGAAGGTGCTGCGCGGCACGATCTCGCCGTTGCGTTCCAGCGCGATACGCTTGCCGGTCAATCCCATCTCGTCGATGAGGCTGGCAACGGTTGCGTTCGCGGGAAGTTGGCGGGATTCGCCATTGATGATGACGGTGATCACTTTGCTTTAATGCCCATGATAGAATCTGCGCCGCATTCTACTATAAGCGGGTGTAGTTCAATGGTAGAACGGCAGCTTCCCAAGCTGCATACGAGGGTTCGATCCCCTTCACCCGCTCCATTCGCATGGCTTCATCCAGAAAGCCGATCACCGTTCCGATGTGCCGTTCCATTTCCGCGTATTCGTCGTGGCTACCCTGCATCAATAGCAGGCGAACCTGTCCGTCCCTGCGGTTGGCATAGATTTCCTGCGCTTCGCTCACGGGCACGGTCTCATCCTCGGTGCCGTGCGCCAGCAGCACGGGACAATTCACGGCGCTGATGGTGTGTGCGGGCGCGATGTCGTCGAAACGGTGGCCGATGACGCGCTGTACGTAGAACAGGATATACGCGCCCAGCGGCCAGAACGGGATGTGCTTGAATTGCAGCCAGCGGCGCATCATGCCCGCCGGATGGGCGAATGCCGCCAGACTCACGGCCGCTGACAGATCGTGTTTCCGCGTAGCCAGCAACAGTGCGGCACCCGCGCCCACCGAATGGCCGATTACACCGATGCGTTTTTCATCCACTTCGCCCTGTTCCCTGAGCCAGTCGAGCGCGTGTTCCAGGTCTTCGGCGAAGCGCGGCAGGGAAGCGAAGGAGTCACCATCGCTGCGCCCGTGACTGCGTGCATCGAAGAGCAGCAGCGCATAGCCGGCTTCATGCAAGGGCCGGGCCAGCGGCAGCATCATTTCCGCATTGCCGCCCCAGCCGTGGAGGATGGCCAGCGCAGGCGCGCGTTCGCCTGCGGGGATGAACCAGCCGAACAGGTTTTTGCCGCGCAGCGTGGGGATGCACACTTCGCGCCAGGGCAGGCCGTCGGGAGCGCCGCTTTCGCGTACGCGCGGCGCAGCCAAGCTGGCATGAATCTGACGATTGAGCAGCCATACGCCCAGCACACCGGACAGCAGCAGCCCTGACAGCCATGCCATCGCCGCGAGGCCGCTCACGCCACTCCTCCTGTCCTAGCGAAATTCACGCAGGTAGTGCTGCTCGAAATAGCGTTTCGCCCAATGGAACAGGCGCGAGGACGGTAGCACCCAGTTACGCTTGAGATCGCGATACACAAGTATCCCGGCATCGACACTGTCGACGATGCAGATCAACTCGGTGCGCGGTCGCGCGGTCGGCGCCTTGCCGTTGAGCGCCAGCAGCAAATTCTCCGCCACAGCACATGCCTGCAGGTCGGCCATGTGCGCCTGTTTCGGTAACCAGTCCGGTCCCGGATAGCTACCCGCGTCACCGGCCACGAACACGAGCTCGGTGCCTTTGACTGCACAGAATTCGTCGGCCGGGAAGAAGCCGCCTTCGGACAGCGCGATGCCGCTGTTCTCCGCCCAAGCCGGGCCAGTGAGGCCGGGCATGAACAGGATGAGGTCGGCCGGGATGTCGGCCGCTTCCGTGCTCACGCCGGTCGCCGAGAACGATTTGATCTTGTGTCCGAGCTGGGTGTCCACGCCGCGCCGGCTCATTTCGGAGAGCAGGCCTTTCACTGCTTTCTCGCCCAGACGTTTGCCCGGTTCCGCCGCTGCGTTGAAGAAGGTCAGCTGGAAGCGCTCGCGCTTGCCTTGCTGGCGCAGCCAGGTGTCCACACCGAACAGCAATTCGAACATCGGGCCGCCGCGCATCGCGGAGGGTTCCTTCGGGTTGGTGCCGAAGCCGAAGGCAATGCTGCCGCTATCCATCTCGCGCAGACGTTTTCCAATCGCTTCGGCGGCGGGCACGCCCTCGCACAGCGTCAGCGCATGTTCGATGCCCGGCATGCCTTTGAGGAAGCGGCCGCCGGTGGCGATGACGAGGGCGTCGTTATGCATCTCGCCGCTGTCGGTCAGCACGGTGCGGCCGCCATGTTTCAGTCCGGTCACGCTGCAGCGCACATGCTCGATGCGGTATTTCTTCAGGAAATGCGCCAACGGAATGATCAGGTCAGACCCTTTGCGGATGCCGGGCGGCACCCAGATCAGGCTGGGCAGATACACGAAGTCCGTGCCGGGCGAGAGCAGCGAGATGCGGGCTTTGGGTGAGCGTTTGCGCAATTCGCGCGCCGCAGTCAGCGCGGCAAAACCGGCGCCCAGAATGGCGATACGGGGTGATTCATGGGACATGTACGGATTCCTGTGTTCGATTTGTGGAAGGGGGAGGGCTGAAGCACCCAACAAGATAGGCGCAATGTGGCGGAATGTCTGTGACATAAGTCACCCGCCTATCTGGCAGATTTCGGCTGCGTCAGAAAGCATGGCAAATCACGCAAACAATCTCCGGTCCGAACGGGGGCGCGTGATTGCGCCCCCGTCCTGGCTATCTATAATTTCCTGTTATTCGCGAAACTCATACCACATTGCATTGACTACAGCGAACAGGATGGCCATGGCCAGTCCCAGCATCCAGGTGAAATACCACATGTGAATCTCCTAATAATTAGTAAGCGGAATGATCGTTGGCCTCGACGTAGGCGTTGGTGATCTTGCCCGCCATCATCCTGTAAGCCCAACCCGTGTAAGTGATGACGATAGGGGTGAAGATCAGCGCCGCCCAGAACATCACCTCCAGTGTCAGGTGGCTGGACACGCTGTCCCATACCGTCAGGCTGGAACGCGGATCGCTGGACGAGGGCATCACGAACGGGAACATGGCCACACCCGCTGTGCCGATGATGCCCAGTTCGGCGACACCGCTGCCGATGAAGGCCAGCACCGGTTTTCTAATCCAGGCAAACAACAGGGCCAGCAGGCCGCCCGCGAAGGCTGCGCCCGGTATTGCCCACAGCGCCGGATGGCTGGCGAAGTTGCCCAGCCAGGCGCCCGCTTGAATCTCCACAGTCTTGTCCAGCGGATTGGGCAAGGCACCCGGATCGACTACCGAAGTGATGACATAGCCCGGCATGTCGGAAGACACCCAGACACCGGCTGCGGCGAAGGCCGCCAGCATCACGGTACCGAAGATCAGCGAGGCCGTTCTGGCGCGGGCATACACGTCACCCTCGGTGCGCACCATCAGGTAGTTGGCGCCGTGGAAAGTCAGCATTGAAAGACTGACGACACCGGCCAGCAAGGCGAACGGATTGAGCAGCCCCCAGAAGGTGCCGGTGTAGACCGGCATCAGGTTGTCTTCGAAGTGGAAGGGCACGCCGAGCAGCAGGTTGCCGAAGGCGATGCCGAAGACCAGCGCCGGTACGGTTCCGCCGACGAACAAGCCCCAGTCCCAGACTTCACGCCAGATGGGATTTGCCACCTTGGAGCGGTAGTCGAAGCCAACCGGACGGAAGAACAATGCAAATAACACCAACAGCATGGCCCAGTAGAAGCCGGAGAAGGCTGCGGCATAGACAATCGGCCAGGCGGCGAAGATGGCGCCACCCGCGGTGACGAACCAGACCTGGTTGCCGTCCCAGTGCGGGCCGACGGTGTTGATGACCACGCGGCGTTCCACGTCGCTCTTTCCGACGAAGGGCAGCAGCGTGCCCACGCCCATGTCGTGGCCGTCCATGACGGCGAAGCCGAGCAGCAGCACGCCGACCAGCAGCCACCAGATGATTTTCAGGGTTTCATAATCGAGCATGTTGTTTTCCTCAATGTGCGGGTTTCAGGGCGGGTGCGTTTTCGCCGTCATAGCGGCCGGTACCCAGACTGGCCGGGCCGAGGCGCGCGTACTTGAACATCAGGTACATCTCCACCACCAGCAGGCCGGTATAGAAGAACAGGAAGCCTGCCAATGAGCCGTACAGGCTGTTGGCCGTCAGGGTCGAGGTGGAAAGATGCGTCGGCAGGATGCCGAAGATGGTCCACGGCTGGCGGCCGTACTCGGCCACGAACCAGCCCATTTCCGAGGCGATCCACGGCAGCGGGATGAACCACAGCGCCCAGCGCAGCAGCCAGCGTTTCTCGTGGAAGGTGTTCTTGGCCGAGTACCAGAACGAGACTGCGAACAGCAGCGCGAAGGAGAAGCCCAAAGCCACCATGATGCGGAAGGTCCAGAACATCGGCGCCACCTTGGGAATCGTGCTGCGTGCCGCCAGTGCGATCATCTCCGGTGTGGCCTGCGACACGTCGCTTGTGTATTTCTTCAGCAGCAGGCCGTAGCCGAGGTCGGCCTTGTGCGCTTCGAAATCGGCTTTGGTCGTCTCGTCACCGGTCTTGGCACGCAGTGCTTCGAGTGCCTTGACGGCGATGATGCCGTTGGTGATGCGTACTGCGGCCTCGGCTTCGAGCTGGTCGATGCCGGGTAATACCTTGTCGGTGGAGCGCGTGGCGATCAGGCCGAGGGCGTACGGAATCTTGATCTCGGCGCTGTTTTCGCGCTTCTCGTCGTCGGGGATGGCGAACAGCGTGAAGGCTGCCGGGGCGGCTTCGGTCTTCCACATGCCTTCCAGCGCAGCGAGTTTGGTCTTCTGGTGTTCGGTCACTGCGTAGCCGGATTCGTCGCCGAGCACGATCACCGACAGGGCTGAGGCGAAACCGAAAGCGGCGGCGATGCGGAAGGAGCGCTTGGCGAATTCGATGTCGCGGCCCTTGAGCAGGTACCAGGAGCTGATGCCGAGCACGAACATGGAGCCGGTGACGTAACCGGCGGAAACGGTGTGCACGAATTTGGCTTGGGCTGCGGGGTTGAAGACGACATCCCAGAACGAGGTCATTTCCATGCGCATGGTCACGTAGCTGAACTCGGAGCCCACCGGGTTCTGCATCCA
>JAUSBC010000079.1 GCA_030652215.1 Sideroxyarcus sp. | reverse complement strand
CGCCGGGCGCTGGCGCAAGAGGCCCCGGACGAAGGCATCGTCGGCGATGCCGGCAATGCCGTGCGCATCCTCACCATCCACGGCTCCAAGGGGCTCGAATCGCCTGTCGTCTGGTTGCTCGATGCTCAAGCCTCGCCCCGCAACGAGCGCGGCTACCGGGCCGTGATCGACTGGCCGCCGGAAAGCCCCCGCCCGCAGCACTTCTTTCTCTATGCCGGCAAGCGCGAGCGTGCCGCGCAGTGGCAGCCGGTGTTCGATGCGGAAGCCCAACTGGAGCGGCGCGAAGACATGAATCTGCTGTATGTCGCGATGACCCGCGCCCGCCAGGCGCTGATCGTCAGCGGCAGCGAAAGCGCGCGCAAGTCCGAGGAAAGCTGGCACGGCAAGCTGATGCGTGCAGTTCAGGAAGCCCCCCCTCTCCCTATCAGCACTAATTTACTCTGTCCCTCCCCCTGCAAGGGGGAGGTTAGGTGGGGGATGGGGGCGGCACCCGTGGAATCTCACCCCATCCCCACCCCAGCCCTCCCAAACCCCATCCCCATCCTAACCTTCCCCTTGAAGGGGAAGGGACGATTGCCCTCTCCCCCTCTGGGGGAGAGTTGGAGAGAGGGTTGGAAGGGGAGGGAGGCAGTCGATGTCATCATCCCAACCGGCAAGCGCATCAGCCAGCGCCAGACCGAAGCGCAGCGCCACGGCATCCGCCTGCATTCATTGCTGGAGTGGATCGCCCCGCCCGCGCCGATACTTGACCGGGCGTGGCTGCAAGACAGGCTGGAAGTGGATGATGCGGAGTTCGATGCGCTCTGGCAGGATGCCCTGCACCTCACCCAGGCCCCCCATTTGCAGCGCTTCTTCGACCCTGCAAGCTATGTGAACGCCTGGAAGGAAGTGCCCTACCGCACGGCGGCGGGGGAGAGTCGGCGGCTCGACCGGCTGGTCGAATTTGAGGATGACGTCTGGATACTGGATTTCAAGGCTGCGGAGCGGGCGGAAGAGGGGAATCTGGCGGCTAGCTCCGCGCCTTATTTGGGGCAGATGCGGGAGTATCGGGTGGCGATGGAGGGGGTGTTTGCGCCTAAGGTGGTGAGGGCGGTGTTGGTGTTTGGGAATGGGTTGCTATTTGAAATTGATTAGCTGGGTTTGAGCCTAATGTATGAATTAAGGGTTAAGAGGCTGCATAGCGTACCCTCCAATCAATGCCCCTGGACAAACGGAGAGAGCTTTCCGGTAACGAAATGGTTCGGACGCCATCCGGAAAACAGTTTCTCTACAACAAAGTTATCAACGAATCCTGCGGCCAACCCAGCTACCGGGTTTGTTGCGTCGAGGGCGAGCGAAAATACATAACGAAGACTCTTTGCAGGAAGTCGCTGGATCCAGCCTTCCGACGAAACGTCACGCATGTAAGTTCGAATCAAATCTTCATCGGGATTGACCGCTTTCAGCCAATCCTTGAATCTTGCCGCACGATCCAACAAGCTGAGAAAATCATCGAAAGAACGTTCTCCCGAGTCAATTACCTCTGCCAGACTTCTAGAGTCCGGCAGAACAACCTCTGTAAACTGCTGACGCGAGTCCACATTAAGCTTTGATCTTCGAAGGAGTTCGGTGTGCCGAACCTGAATGATCGAAGATGTGACAGCGGAAGTTACAAAATCACCACCATAGAAGGATGCCAAAGCTAGATCAGCGCGCGCATCCAAAATATTGCCCAACAGGTAAGCAATCGTCAGAGGTTCAACGGAAGGTATTGCTTGGGCCCGCCTTCGATTGATTGAGTCTAGATCGATGTTTGTGAAGACAAACAGTCCTAACTCTGAGCTGATCACTTCAAATTTCAGATCATCGCCGACTACATAGCCTCCCGGTGTGACGGCAATGGCTTTACGAATTGCTTGCCCCGCGTACTCTATATCCAGCAAATCCCTTTTTGCCGCATCAGTAATACCTCCTTGTAGAAAATGGTTCCCGGAGAATTTACGTATAGGAACTAGGTCTAGAAAGGCTTTGGAGAAGCGCTTTGCTTCCGTCTTTAGAATGCCTTGGCGTTTGATCTCATATTGCAGGCGCTCTAGCGGGGTCTTTAACTGACCGACGTCCTCATGGCCAGCCAGCGTGAATGCGATGTAATTGTGGAACTGAGACACCCCTGCGGACCTTGTCTGTGTAGCTAGCGTCTCCTCGCAATAAACGGCAGAGACTTCGGTGCGACGCAGCAACGTTAGGATGCGACCGATTCCAATCTGCTGAATAAGGTTGAACAATGTTCCACGGTCAATGAAGAGGTGCACTTTTTGGTAGTAAAGCAATGCTTCAGCGATCTGGCCGGCTGAAATTGGCAGGCCACCTTCGGCGCGGCGGAGGACGATGTGTTCGAACATTGAAGGACTTTAGAGATTGGTAGATGTGAGCGGATTAAAGGGGCCAGGCACGATTAAGCATTGACCACACGGTGTATTTTATGACAATAGGGCCACTATAGGTTTTTGTTCGGCTTGTTACAAGCGGCGCTGGGTTTTGTGTGCGCTACGCGCAGTTGTTTAGATGCCGGGGGCTGCCCGGCAGCAGGTTACTTTATTTTGCATTGCCCAAAATATCAAGTAACCAAACAAAAGGGCACCCTGCCGCACCGGCCCTGCGGGCTACCTTCGGTTTGACGGCCAAATTGGGCGGCTGCGCAACTCGCCCTGACAGCTTGCACAAACCGCAAGCTGCTGCGGAGCTCGGACAGTGCTCGCCTTCATCCCAATTTGACCGTCAAACCGAAGCGGCGCAGAAGGGGATTTGGGTCTTGTGGGCGAGGTCTCGCCCTACTTCCCATCACCCCAGCCCTCTCCCCAGTGGGGAGAGGGGGTTGGTGTGGTGGTGTTGTTTTTTTATTCCTTCCCCTTCAAGGGGAAGGCCAGGATGGGGATGGGGTGTGCTTTTCGGTACCCTTGCTTTGCCGCCGAGTAGCGCAGACAAGCCGGGGGATTTCGGCGAGGACTGTCTGAGCGCGTAGCGCGAGTTCCGCAG
>JAUSBC010000070.1 GCA_030652215.1 Sideroxyarcus sp. | reverse complement strand
TGCCGGTCGGCACGTAGGTCTTCGACGCCGCCAACAAATCCTGCTGGCTCAAGCCGCGCCGCTTCATCACGTCTTGCAGCGACTCCTGCGACCAGGCCGCGCCCGACGCCGCAAGTCCAAGTCCCGCCGCCAGCAACAGCGCAGTGGAGCGCTGGGTAAGTTTCTTCATGGTTTTACTCCCATAAGATTGAAGGGCTGCCGTCCCGCTCCTGCATCGGGGCCTGTGACTTATCGCCACACGCGACATTTCGTCGCAGCGTCCCCAATGCTAGTCGACTTGCATCGGCAATGTAATGCGCCAAAAGCTGATTCCCCGGGTAGGACTATTCCTATTCGGCGCCCCCCGGCGAAAGATCGTGCCGGATTGAGTAGCGCACCAGTTCGGCCACGCTGCCGCAGCCCATTTTTTCCATGACATGGGTCTTGTGCGTGCTGACCGTTTTTACGCTCAGGTTGAGCTTCCTGGCAATTTCCGTCACGCTTTCGCCAGCGGCAATCAGTTGAAATATCTGGTATTCGCGGTCGGACAGGCGGGTATGCGGCAAAGCATCCCGCGGATTGCCGCGCAGCATGCCGACGGCGAGCTTTTCCGCCACGGCGGCGGTGATATACAGACCGCCAGCGGCCACCTTGCGCAGAGCCGGCACCAGTTGCTCCTCGGCGTTGTCCTTGCACAGATAACCCGCGGCGCCAGCCTTGAGTGCTCTGACGGCATAAACATCCTCCTTGTGCATGCTGAGAATCAGGAGCGGCAATTTCGGCGCGAGTTGTTTCAGTTGCTTGATGAGCTCGATACCGCTCTTGCCGGGCATGCTCATGTCGAGCACCATGACATCCCACTGCCCGGCACGCGCCTTGGCAAGCGCCTCCGAGCCGTTGCTCGCTTCGTCGGCGACAACGATGTCGGGGTATTCGGATAGCAAGTGCTTGAGGCCGGCGCGCAGGATGGCGTGATCGTCCGCGATGAGAATCCTGATCATGTTGGCTTTGCCTCCCGATAGGGCAACCAGGCGGTAATGCGCGTACCCGCGCCTGGCGGGCTGTCGATCTGCAGGCTGCCACCAAGCATCGCGATCCGTTCGCGCATGCCCAGTAGCCCGAAGGTTTTCTTCTTGCTATCGCTGGCAAAACCTTGTCCGTTATCCCATACGCTCAGCCGGATGCCGGCGTCGGTTTCATCGATCTGCACCGATACTTCGCTGGCCTCGGCGTGACGCGCGACATTGGTCAAGGCTTCCTGGACGATACGAAAGACCGCCGTGGCCAGATTGCTTTCCAGATCGAACTCCTCGCGATTCATGCTCACGTGGCAGGGCGTGCCGGTGCGCTGCGCGAACTGTGCCGCGTGATGTTCGATGGCAGCGGCAAGACCGAGGCTATCGAGCATCGCCGGCCGCAGATCCTCTGAAATGCGGCGCAACGCGACGATGCTTTGTTCAACGACACCGAGCGCAGACGCGACGTGATCTGCTGCCGGGGCACCGAGCGCACCGCACTTGCCACGCAGCCAGCCGAGGTCGAAGCGCAGTGCGGTCAGCGCCTGACCGAGTTCGTCGTGCAATTCGCGGGCGATCCGGGTGCGCTCCTCCTCGCGGATTGTTTGGAGGAAGGCCGCCAGCTCCCGTAATCGGGCTTCGGATTCCTCGAGTCGCAGCTTGTGTTGTTGCAGCACGGCCTCGTTCTCCCGCCGCTCCGCGTCCAGATGCGCATGCTCCGCGGCGCGGCGCCGCAGGAATGTCCAGTAGGCAAGTAGCGTTGCGATGCCGGCAAACCAAATGCCGGAGTGCCAATACTGAATGGTGCGCCAGGTCGGCTGCTGGGCCGACCAGTAGGTGTTCAGATCAACGGAAACCGCCGCCGCGCCGCGCAGGCCACCCACGGGCACCAAGGTCTCGCGGTGACATTCAAGGCATTCTTCTTCCATGCGCATCGGGATCATGACGCGCATCAGGCCATGTCCCTTGCCCTTCGGCATTGCCTCGGCGACCAGCTCCGAGCCGGTCTCCAGGGTTTTCAGCGCCTGGGTTTCCCACGCGTCCGGCGCATTCTCGCGATTGCGCAGTTGCAGCGAAGTGAGCCTTTCCTTGCTGCCGTATTCCTTGTTGCTGACTTCCTGGATGCCCAACAGGATATGGATCGGCGTCAGCGCGATCATCTTGAAGGTCTCGCCGGTGGCGGTCGCCGCCTGCAAGCGCAGCTGATCACTCAATGCATCAACGTTGGGCGCCTTGTCTTCGTCAATGAATACCCCGCCCACCTGGGAGGCCCATTTGCGAATCGCCATGTCCTTCTTGAGATTGGCGATGGCATCGATGCGCGCCAGTTCCTGCGCCATGCGGTTCATCTGTTCGCGCTGCGTCCAGAGCGAGAACAGCACCAGCAGCGACCAAATGACGGCCGTCAACAGAAAAGCCGCTGGATGGGTGACGCGCGAGAGCGGGCTCGCGCGGTGGCTCAAAGGGTTGCCGGCGGGTTTGTCGCGGTTCTGCATGGGCGCTATTTTGCTCCGATAAAAAAAGGGGCGGTTGCCCGCCCCTTGCGCTTTCGAACCGGCGCTGCCTTACTTCACTTTTTTCGCCCCATTTTGTTCGAGGTAAGTTTTGGCGCGCAGGCCGAGGTCTGCGGTTTTGACCTGGTATTGCCAGATTTGTTCGGCCCAGAGGTTGGCATTTTCCCAATCCTTCTTGGCGGCGAACGCCTCGTGCTTCTCCTTGAGGCCCTTGGTCTTGCCCAGTTGG
>JAUSBC010000038.1 GCA_030652215.1 Sideroxyarcus sp. | reverse complement strand
ATCGGCCGGGATCAAACCGGGGTTCTCGCTCATGGCGACCAGCGTGCGGCGGCAGAAGGTTTCAGACTTCTCGCCCATCTTGTTCAGGCTGCGGCGCTCGTCGGCGCTCAGCGAGATCAGACCGGACAGCTTGCTTTCGAGCGTGGACAGCGCGTCGGCGATGGTGGCGTGGTCGGACCCAGCTAGAGGTGTCTGCAGACACACCGCAGCCCGTGCCGCCACCGCTCCCTTGGCGGCACTCCATGCTAGATTCGCCGCAAAATAAATGCAGAGGATTTCATGGGTCAAAGACCATTCATTGTCTTGGGCGACACGACCGACCACGGTGGCGTGGTCGTCGGTGGATCCCAAATTTCGCTCACGCACGGCAAGCCAATTGCCCGCGTCGGCGACCAAGTAACCTGCCCTCGCCGGGGGCATGGGACAACCGTCATCGTGACCGGTGACCCGACCATGATCATCGACGGCAGAGCTGCCGCGCGCCACGGTGACAAGTGCGCATGTGGCGCAACCTTGATAGCGAGCCAGTTCGTCAGCACAGTCGGTGACGGCGGTGGTGCAGGTGCTGGCTCGTCCCACACGCACGCTGATGCGGCTGTTGGCGCCCTGGCAAGTAATCAGGCATCAACCCATGATGATGAGGAAATCTTGGAGCAGTTCTACGAAGCTGTCGGCGCGGACGGCCAGCCCATTGAGGGCTACAAATTCGACCTGTTTTCTAACGATGCGTTGCACACCAAGGCCGCTCATCTGATGTCTGGTCGGTCTGCGGTTGTCGATGGTGACGCGGCACTGCGCCTGGTGATGTGGGTGGCCGGTGACGGAGGTGCACGTCATGGCTGATGAGAAAGCAATTGATGCAGAGGTCAAGCTGCTTGCATGCATGGCATATGGCGAAGGCTCGACGGCCAATGATCACGACGAGTTGTTTGCGCTGGCCAGCGTCTTGGTCAGGCAGCGTGATGCGAGGGGATACACCTCGATGGCTGCGTTCACCAAGGGGGAGCCGAGCTATTCCTATGTCATTGGAGACGGCAACCCGCGATACAACAAGATGGCCAAGGCAAGTGAGCCCGCCATCAGGAAGGACGCTGGCATGTCTCTGGCGATTGCCGCCGCCGAGAACGCTTTGAAGGGCGGGGCCGATTTGTCCAACGGCGCGTACTTTTGGGATGGCGGTGACATCAAGACCAACTACGCCAAGCATTTCAAGGTCAAGCACGGCATCAAATTCACCGATCCAGCGCACAACGTCTATGACATCAAGGAATCCACCAAACTGGTGATCTTGACCAGGACGATCAAGAAGCGCATTGGCAAGAAGGTCACTACAACCAAAGAAGAGATCGGGCGATACGACCATGTTTACGAGTCCACCGCAGGCCATGGCGGCACGATTTTCTGGAAGAACAGCGCTGGTTACCTGAGTACGGCCGGGGCCAAGGAATACAAATGAACTTTTGCAAGCGATTGATTGCTGCGCTGTCGGTCGCCGTCATGACGGCCAATGCGCATGCCGCCAAGCCCTCTGCCGAGGTGGTGAGTGCTTGCCTTCAAAGCGAGTCTCGCGGCCACGCCATTTGGACCGCTATCGCGACGAATGAAGTCGGCAGTGATGACGACTTCCGGGGTGGCTACAAGGCGACCCTCTTCACGATCAATGGGCGAAATGTGGGCTACGCCGAGAAGGATGGCCGAGATGGGCTGATTTGGGGGCGTACCATCGTTCCGCTCAGATGTTCGGTGCCGCTGGACCAGCCACCTGAAACACCAAGCACGTTCACGCCGATGCTGGCGGACTGGTCGACAATCAAACAAGGATCTCAGCGGTTCTTGTGCGTGAACTTCAACTTTGATGGTCTTGGACGCAGCGGCTCGTTTCAGAAGGTGCATGGCCTTTACCTGATGAGCATCCCTCAGCGCGGAAAAGCCAAGCCCGCACTGTTTTACGGGGTCAGGCTCAGCAAGTGACTCGTGGTTTTTAGCCCTGTTGCAGAGCAGCACGGCTTTCAAGAATTCGAGCGCTTGATGGCGAACCAACCGCCTGATTCGGCAGGTTCCACCGTATGGAAGGTTTGGGCCCAAGTAAACTGGCAAACGGCTTGAAGACCTGCCGACCATCTTTTCCAGCAGCACAAACTTCAGATCCCTGTAAACGAGGGGATCACTGGCCGATTATTCAGTGAGCCACGGGCTGCTCACGCGAGCTTTCTCGCGAGGCCAGCCAAAGCCCGAGGCCAGCTGAAAGTAAGACGAAGACATACCAAAATCCGTTGCAGAGCAGCCAGAAGAACAATAGGCCGCCGCCGATACCGAGGCCAAACATCGCTTTCAAGCCTTCTAAGCTGAAAGCGTCGAATGCCATGTTCGATTGGCTCATCAGCACTGAAGGTACGTCCCAGAAATGGCCTCCAGTGTCGAAGAGATGGTGGCCTGCCTGGATGAAGATCCAGCAGGCAAAGGCTGCGGAACCAGCACCGATCATGGCGTACTGAAAACGCCTGGTTGATCGACTCGCCATGCCCTGAGCGCCTTTGTGCAGCTTGGTGCCCAAGCAGAAAAGCAGCAGATAAGGCAACGCAACGACGGGCACGTTGACCAAGAACCCACTGGGTGTGGCGGGATAGAGGCCGCAAGCATGGACCAATGCCATCGCGAACAGGGCCGTCGTTGACATGGCTGCGGCAGGCAGATGGACGTGGTACTTCTTTGAGAAGAACCCGATGGGCAGGCCGGTCAGGGCCGCGATGCAGATGAGGATGTAGAAGAAGGCAAACATGCTGGAGATCCGAGAGCATCGGCCCTCCAATCGCTGTCCTGTTGTGGACTGGCATGGTAATGCGTCTTGACGTTCAGGCATCTGACGGCGGGCCGCAAGGCAAAAAGCCTTGCGCCCAAGGATGGTGAGCCCCAAACGCAAGGCACTTGAGCCTTGCACCTTGCCCATCTGAGGCCCAAGCGCCGAGCTTTGAGCCTGGCGCGCAAGGCCCTGCATCCCCAACGGCGGCTTTTTGAGCCTTGCTGCGCAAGCCTTTGAGCCCCAAGCGCCGGGTGCCCGAGCCTTGGCCGCAAGGAGAAAAGCCTTGCGCGCAAGGCCCGCCCACCCGAAGCCCCATGAAAAAAGCCCCGCGAACGGGGCTTTGGTGCTTTGCGGGCCGGGCTTCAAGCCGCTTGAGCCGGGCTTTCCGTGGCGCGCGTCTTGCGCGTGAAGCGGACGGACATGTCGCGGCGCAGGGCGTCCAGGCTTTAGTGCGCCCTGGGAGAAGATATAAATCATGAGTGCAATGTAAAATAATCAATCAATTTGCATTGAAGATGCATAATTAATGATTCTTTGATAAAGGTGAATGCAATGCTCGTCGAGTTCCGTACCAAGAACTTCCGCAGCCTGCGTGACGAGCAGGTGCTCAGCCTGGTGGCGTCCACC
>JAUSBC010000025.1 GCA_030652215.1 Sideroxyarcus sp. | reverse complement strand
ATTGTGTTTAACCCGATAGTTCATTAGGCCGTCATACCGGTAGCCCGTCATACCGGCGCAGGCCGGTATCCAGCAATAAAACTACTCCGCGAAGCGGACAAAACCACGATGCTGTCCCACTGCGTGGGGAATATCTGATCATCTGGATACCGGCCTGCGCCGGTTAACCAGCGACTTAGCGCAAGCTTCATCGCGCTTATTGATTCGGCCAGATTATGTTTGAACTCAGAAGCTCATCATACCCCAACCCCTCCCAGCCTCCCCTTATCAGGGGAGGAGCAGACTCTGCTCTCCCCCTGATAAGGGGGAGTTGGAGGGGGTTGGGTTCAAACTTCACTTGGCCGGATCAATAGTCGAATGGCTAGTAGTTCCATTAATGACAGCCTAATGAACAGTCCGGGTTAAACCCGATCTGCCTATTCCCATTCCAGCACCGGAAAAACGAGCGCGATGTTGCGCCGGTTGACAACGTCGAACAGCACCCATTTCTTTTGTTCCGGCTGCACGGCAGTGTCTATCGTGTGCTCCAGGCTGTCGCCGCGTTTAATGGCTGCGCGCACGTCACCCAGCAGCAAGGTCAGGTAGCGCTTTTCATCGTCCAGGGCGGCGCCCGGGTTTTCAGAAACTGGGCCATGGCCGGGAACCACGCGCGCGGAAGGCATTCCGCGCAGTTGTTCGATGACTTCGAGCCAGCCTTTCAGGTCGCCGTCCAAGGCGGGGGTGCGTTCGATATACAGCAGATCGCCGCTCCACAATGTGTTGCTGGCGGTATCGAACACGCTGAGATCGGCGGGGCTATGGGCTATCGGGTATGCGGCGAAACGCAGGCTGCGCCCGCCCAGGTCGATTTCTTGCGCGGCGCCGATTGCGACAGCCAAAGCAGGGGGGATCAATTCGCTGCCCGCAGCATCCGCGCCCACCCACAGTGGTTGATTGCGCAAATACGCCTCTTTGCGCAGTTGCATGAAACCGGCCAGTTTTTCGTGCCCGACGAATACGGGATTATCTTGTTTGAATGCGGCGTTGCCCAGGACGTGGTCCGGATGGCCGTGCGTGTTGATCACGTAAAGGATGGGGAGCTGGGTGACCTTGCGTATCGCCTCGCGCAACTGCGCGCCGACTTTGGGCGAACCGCCCGTGTCGATCACCGCCACGCCCTTGCTGCCGATCACGAAGCTGGAATTGCAGATGTCGCCGCCGTAGCCGACATCGATGTCCTTGTGTTCGCCGTGATGGACATATATGCCGGGCGCAACTTTTTCTACCGGCAGGGCGCTCGAAAAGGCGAGCGTGGGAAAAAGCGCGAGCAGCAGAATGAATAGTTTGGGCATAGACACCTCATGGTCGGAAAGTGGGCTGACGATTGCCGGATAATGAATATCCGCAAATTCATCATGGAATTAATCCAATCGGATCATGCAATTAGACCACAAATCTGCGGGTTGTCTCATTTAGATTTTGCGCCGCCTCGATCATGCGGTTGGCTTTTTCCACGCATGAAACCGTGCGGTCGGCGACGCTTTCGGTTCGGGCATTGCTGTCCGACATGCGCGAAAGTACGATGCCCACCAGCATCTGCTGATCATCGGCAGCTTCGCGCACAGCCCCGACCGAGTCCTTCATGTCCAGCGTGGATTTTTCGATCTGGGTGAAGATTTCAGAAGACGCTTTGGCGGCCTGAAGTCCGTCTTGAACCGCGCTGGCGTTTTCTTTGGAAATGCTGACCGTCGAAGCAACATCGACGCTGACTCTTTTCAATACCTCGTCGATGCGTTTGGTCGCCTGGGCGGCCTGTTCCGACAATTTTCTGACCTCGTCGGCCACAACGGCGAATCCTCGGCCCTGTTCGCCCGCACGGGCAGCCTCGATGGCGGCATTGAGCGCAAGTAGGTTGGTTTGCTCGGCGATGGCGCGTATGGCCGACACGGCAGTTTCCACCTCTTTGGCGCTGATCGCCAGGCTCCCGGCATTGGCCGATATTTTGCGGCTGGCATCGTCCAGCACGGTAATGGCGGACTCGGTGGCCGTCACATGCGACACGCCCTTGCGCACCAGTTCATCAGCAGAGGAAGCGCTGTTTCCGGCCGCGTCCGACAGGGAGAGGATGGTGTTGGCGGCGTCGGCCATGCCGTTGATGACTTTGATGATTTCGCGGGCATCCTGCCGGTATTCATCCATGTTGTTGCCGAGCGATTGCATGGACGAGCCTATCTCGCGTGCTGTCGTGTCCACCGACTCCGCGGACTGCGACACCTTGCCCATGGTTTCGCGCAGGCTGACGGTCATGGCATCGAAGCCTTCGGTGATCTCGCCGACCGTGTCGGAACTGCGGATGCCGCAGCCTTCGCGTAAATCGCCGTTGCGGATGCGGTCGGAGGCGATGGCCACCAGGCGCAATTTCCCAACCAGCAGCCATTCGAGCAGTTTGTGGTTGATGATGCCTATGCTAATGCCGGCGACGATGCAGCCCAGAACGAACCAGACCAGCATGCCTGACTTCCAGTCGACGAAGAAATTGGCATACACGGGAAAAACCAGCCCCATGGCCAAGCCGAAGCCCAGAAATGAATACTTGAGCTGCCTGAGAATCGAAGGGGCTATCTTTGGCATCGTAATCCTTTGCGGAGGAACTTCACTAACGGGGTTGGAGGAAAGCCTGTCTAACCCTATCGACGCCAAGGGGAAAAGCTTTAGCAGGTTGTTGAAAAACGACGGTTACGGGGATTCCGCATGCAGGAGCCAGCTTGCCGGCGACGCAAAATAAAGTGCATTCCCCAGCAAGCCAGTCCTGAGCACCGTCGAATGGCTGGCTCCTGCATTTCTTTTTTCAACAGCCAGTTAGCGAATAAAGCTCAGGAAATTTCCACCCGATCCAGATAGCGCGCGCGATACAGCAGGCGCGGCGGGTGGGTGGGATCGTCGTGGAAGGCGCTGCGGTCGTGCAAAACGTTGTTGCACAGCAGACCCATGCCGGGTTCGAGGCGGGCGCGGAAGATGTGCGGCGTATCCGAGGACAGCAGTTTTTCCAGGGTAGCCACGGCTGCGGCTGTGGCTGCATCTTTCTTCCATTCGATGCTGCGGGTGCGTGCGGTATAGCGCATGTGCAGCTTGCCCTGTGCATCCAGCGAGAACACTGGCCCGCTCTGGGCCGGGCGCACGCCGTCGGTCTCGTCCACCCGCTCGGGGATGGTCATCGCGTCGGGCTGCATCAGCGCCCGGATGTGCTGCGGATTTTCGTCGCGCAGCAGCAGATACGTCATCTCGTGATCCATCAGCTGGTTCTCGCCGCCGCTGCTGGCATTGCGCACGCAATGCAGCACCATGCCGCGTATCGTGCGTTCCGGCGAGTTGTAGTAGCCGTCGGTGTGCCACTTGATCGGCCGGTCGGTGTAGGGGATGTAGTTCTGGCGCGTGCCGTTGTCGAACACGCGAATTTCGGAAATGCCGTCTTCGCCCGCCAGCCAGTTGGCATCCAGTTGTTTCAGGCCGAACTGTGCACCCAGCAGGCGCGGAATGTCGGTGTCTGCTTCGTGCATAGGACTGGCGTAGATTGCCATGTTGCAGCGACTGATACAGGCAGCCAGTGCGGCGTGCTCGTTTGCCGTCAGCGCGCGCGGATCGGCGACTTCAACGATGAGCTCGCTCACAGCGGCCGGCGCGGCAGCGAGTTTTCTTTCGCGCCAGCGCAAATATCCTTCAATATCATTCAGTTCGAACGGATTATTCATTTAATCTCCACTGCTTGAAGCGCGCCGCCGCGCCGGTCTAGGCTCCGCTTCGTACAGCCCGCGTAGCGTCTTTTCCACCATCTTGAGTGCCTCGGGCGCTTCAAAGCTGATCATATGGTCGATGATCCAGCCGCTATCCGCTTCGGTCATGACTTGGCCGATGCAATAGGCGAGGTAGCGATAGAAGCCGTATTCCGGGCCGTTTTCGTCGTAGCTGAAATCGGCATATTCGCCCGCGCGCTGGTTGAGCAGGTCGATGAAACGCTGTTTGCATTCCTTGATGTCTTCAACCAGCAAACGGCTGCGGTTCTCGGCAAAAGTCTCTCCCACGCGGTTGGCCAGGTTGCCGGTAAACACAATCCGGTCCTCGGGGGAGAGTTTGAGATAGGCGATGCGGTCGGCGGACAGAATCAGGAACAGCAGAAATTCGGCCAGAAAGTTGAAGTACTGCGGGCCGATTTCGATTTCGAATTGCGATTTGCGCGTGTTCTTCAGCGCATTGTCGGCAATGCGCGAAACGACGAACGCCAACGCATCCGAGATTTCCTGCGGTGTATGCGCGCGTCCGCCTTTGAACCAATTGCTCTTGATGCGCAAAGCTCAGCCTTTACGGATGTAGAACTCGTGCAGGCCGACTTCGGGCTCAATCGTTTCCAGCAAAGTCATGCCCGTGGCCGAAGCCCAGCCGCCGATGTCGGATTGCACGCCGGGGCAATCGCTGATCAGTCTCAGCACTTCGCCGGTTTGCATGCCGTTCAGCAGTTTCTTAGCCTCGACGATGGGGCCGGGGCAGACGGCGCCGCGGATGTCCAGTGTGACATTGGCCTTGTGCGCATGGCCTTGGCCTTTCTGGATGTGGTAGCCGGTTCCGCCGCCGGGCATCTTCTCGGTCTTCAGTATCTGGTTGCCGGTTTGTTTAGCCCAGGCGAACAGATCGTCCTCGGTGCCGGGGCAATCAGATACCAGCAGCAACACTTGCCCGGCAGAGAGCTCGTCCACCATGCGCTTGGCGCCGATGAGCGGCCTGGGGCAGGAGAGCCCCTTCATATCCAGAACTACGTTGACCATATCCATTCGATTCTCCCTCTTAATATATTATTAGTATCCGCCTTTACCCAGCGGTTGCGGCAATCCGGCGATTTTCGCGGCTTGTTTTGCGGGGCCGATAGGGAACAGATCGTACAACGCTTTGCTGTCCGCTTCAGGCCAAAATTCGTTGACGCCCTTCAGCATGTTGCGGAAATTGGGGGTGTGGCCGTTTTCCTTGTATTCTTCGCGCATGTAGTTGATGACTTCCCAGTGCTTGGGCGTCAGTTCGATACCTTCGGCTGCCGCGATCACGCCGACGACTTCTTCGCTGAAATCCGGCTCCAGCAGGTAGCCTTCGTCGTTGGTTTCCAATTCGTTTCCTGCCACTGTGTATGCCATTGTTGCTTCCTTTCTATCTGAAAAAATGTCACTCCAAACCGGAGATGACCTTATACGGTACGAAAATACCGCAACCAAACCGCCTTTCCCCGCCCAGCCCCGCGTATTGCACCTGCAGCGAACCTTCCGCATTCAGGTCGTGCAGCACCAGACTGTAGCCGCTGATCGAACGCTCGCCGTCGGACAATGTGCGGCGCCGGCCGCAGATCAGTTTTGCCTCGACGCCCATCGCGGCGAGTGCGGATTCAATTTCGGCCACGAACGCAACTTCATCGTCCGCACCCGTCACCAGCTGCGCGTGCAGGGTAGGGTAGTGTTGTATCGGCCTTGTCTTGCATGCGCCCAGTTGCACTTCAATTCCCGCCACCCGCAACAGCCGGTGAGCCAGGACGGATACCTCGTCGGCCAGTTCGTGCTTGGTCCGTATCGCCAGTTTTGCCCGTTTGGGGAGCAGCATTCCTTCTTTGCTCTCGGCCGCGCGCAGGGGGACGACGCCGGCATGCTCGTCTGCTTCGAGTTGCGGCACAAATTTCAGCAATTCACTCCATAATTCATATGGATACGCAACCGGCAGCGTCCCGCCGCTGATCTCGAAAACGACATCTATCATTTTGGCGTTCACTTGCCGCCTTGCTGGTCGGCCCATTGCTGCATGGTCGTAGCCCATTGACCTGCAGTAGCCGGATCGACATCAAATATGGTGAATCGTTTGCCTTCGCGGATGCGAACACGCAAAAGGCTCATGCCGTCTTCCGCATGGTCAATTTGCTGCAATTCGATTTGTTGTCCTCCCAATGGGACATTTATCTTGCATAGTTCGATGATTTTCGCCATATTTGCTCTTTTAGTGGTTGTTGGACGACGAACCTATTGCATGTGGCAAGTCTATCGCCAATGTTGCCCCGAGTGAAATACTACTGGGGAAGTGAAAACTACCCCCCTTAAGGGTTACTTTGGATAGTCGCTACGGGTGATAGTTAGGCTTGATGCAGCACCGTACCATGCGGAACCATTAAGAAACCGGGTCGGCAATGGTTGCCAGAACCCGTACGATACCGGAATTCCAGCCCCTCGCCGGGTAAATACAGCGCAACGCGACTTGAAAGGAAGACATTATGGCGAAAAAGCTTCATAACACTCCGAATCTGGACGAGCTCGAAAAGGGCGAATGGCCAAGTTTTGTAACCGGCCTGAAACGTCTGGCCAAAGACAAGGACATCGCAGTCGACCTGCTGGGTCAACTCGAGGCTTCTTACAAAACCCGCAAGGGCTACTGGAAGGGCGGCACGGTTGGCGTGTTCGGCTATGGCGGCGGCGTTATTCCCCGCTTTACCGAACTGAAAAACGCTGACGGCACTCCCCAGTTCAAGGATGCAGCCGAGTTTCACACGCTGCGCATCATGCCCCCGCCCGGCATGCACTACGATACAGCCACTCTGCGCCAGTTCTGCGACATCTGGGAAAAGCACGGTTCCGGTCTGATCGCTATGCACGGCCAATCCGGCGACATCATGTTTCAGGGCTGCAGCACCGAGAACGTGCAAAAAGCATTCGACGAATTCAACGAGATGGGCTTCGACCTCGGCGGCGCAGGCCCCGCGCTGCGTACCTCGATGTCCTGCGTCGGCGCAGCGCGTTGCGAACAATCCTGCTACGACGAAGCCAAGGCGATGCGTGCGGTGATCAATTCCTACCTCGACGATCTGCACCGTCCTTCGCTGCCGTACAAGATGAAATTCAAATTCTCCGGTTGCCCGAACGACTGTATGAACGCGATTCAGCGTTCCGACATGGCGATCATTGGCACCTGGCGCGACAACATTCGCACCGACGAAGCGCTGGCCAAGAAGTGGTTCGCCAAGCACGGCATGGACGAATTGGTGAACGACGTGGTTGCACGTTGCCCGACCAAGACTTTCCAGGTCAAGGAAATCGGCAAGATCAAGACCGGTGCGCACACTTCCAGCGTGAAGGTAAGCGACACCCATGCGATCGAGATCGACAATCAGGATTGCGTACGCTGCATGCACTGCATCAACGTGATGACCGGCGCATT
>JAUSBC010000017.1 GCA_030652215.1 Sideroxyarcus sp. | reverse complement strand
AAAAGATTGCACAGCTACTGTTCTTGTGGCTCTTGCCCATTGTTGGTTTTGCTTTTGTGTGGCATTTCATGAATGAAATGGCCCCTCCCAGAGTAACAACTGATCTCCGTACATGGCTGGAGTCAGATGACATTGCACGTCGCCTATCTAACGTTCAGCGCGAAGAAAATATTCACAACATTGAACATGGTGGTGCCGACTAATGGGTCTTTGTTTGGTGCCGTTACCTAACCCTACGCTCAAGTTCGCTCCCTTTGGTTCGGCCTCCGGCGGCCGGTTAGCTCCACGTTAGGCTTTTCCTTATGCGCATAGTGCTGGCTCGTCACGGAAAACCAAAGTTACATCATTGGGCGTGGATTACCCCCCATCAAATGAAGGAGTGGATTGCTGCCTACGATCAAGCGGATATTCTTGTCGAAGGTGTTCCGTCTGAAACAATGGAAGCCGCTGCTTCCTCGGGTATTTTGGTTAGTAGTACACTTCCACGAAGTGTTCAGTCGGCAAAATATTTGGGCCGAGGAAACTCGCTCGTTGTCGAAGAAATATTTTGTGAAGCAGCTCTTCCGCATCTCCATTGGCATTTTCCAAATCTGCCGTTTTTCGTCTGGGGTGTGATCTTCCGCTTAGCTTGGTTCTGCGGTTTCTCATCCAACGCTGAGTCCTTTGCACAAGCTAATGATCGCGCTTGCGCTGCCGCCCAGAGGTTAATTCAGTTGGCAAAGGAGAATGGCTCAGTATTTCTAGTTGGGCACGGCATCATGACAATGCTAATCGCCAAGCATTTGTTCGCAATGGGCTGGGTTGGCCCTAGGCGCCCCGTTAACAAATACTGGCAATTCAGTGTTTATCATGCTGCGGCCTAACATCACAATCCACCGGACCTCCGGCAAGCTGCGCTTGCCTTCGTCCGGTGATTTTCAACGTTAGATTGCAAGAGAATCGGAATGACACAAGACGCTCAGAAATCTACACAGCTAACCTTGGCAAGGGCTGGGCTGACTATAAGTTCATTAATGTTTGCATTTGGTGCCGCGATAGCATTCTTATCCGCAGCTTCTGCTTTTGTAGTACTCGTCCTTGCTGCGTGTGCCGCGTTGTTACTTTGGGTGGCAATATTTGCAGGTAATAAAGTGGCATTGTTTGTTGGTCGTTTTTTTCCGCTCGGCTGAGGTTCAAAAATGCAATCTACGCTCAAGTTCGCTCCCTTCGGCCGCTGGGACGCGCCTTCGGCGCGCCCCTTAGCTATACAGGTTCGGCGTCAGGCAAGTCAGGTTGCACCCTCAACTAGCAGTGGAGTAGTATCACGTTATGCAAATCGCTTCAGGAACCATCGTTGGCGGCAAGGTTGTCGTGGACGGTCTCTCTCTTCCAGAGGGAACGGTCGTGACCGTCATCGCTCGGGGTGATGAGATAGCTGTGCGGCTCCCGCCCCAGCAGGAAGTTGAGCTACTTGATGCGCTTGAGGAAGCTGACCGCGAGGAAGGCATTTCTGCCGAAGAGTTATTCACCCGGCTTAAACGATTCGGCTGACATTGGCTCTTGTCGCTCAAATCAAGCCCCGCGCACAACGGGAGATCGAACGAGCGGCAGAATGGTTGGGGGGAAATCGGCCTGCTGCCCCAGGAGCTATTCGTAAGGACATAGAGGCGGCTTTGGCCTTGCTCGTTGAAGAACCCGGCATCGGCACCAAGGTTGAAACAAAACGCCCCGATATTGTTCGCAGGTTGTACTTGCCCCGAGTTCAATACTTTGTCTATTACCGCGTTCGCGGAAAAACTCTCGATGTTGTCGCCTTTTGGCATTCAAGCCGCGATACAGGCCCCTCGCTCTGATGGTCATGAGGACGCCGAACCAATCATTCCACCGGACTGGCCGAAAAGCGCGGCCAGCCGGTGAATTCAAACGTTAGGCATATGCAAATCTCAGATATTTCTGGCGCATTAATCTCGGCAATGTTTCTGGGCGGCTTAGCTTTCGCAGGTCTATCTCACGTGCTGAAAAACCCCCGCAGGGCCGCTGTTGTTGGTGCGCTCGTTGAATTTCGTGCGCCCTGCTTTGTCATGACAAGCATCTCAATCTACGCGGAGGTCGCGCCATGAAGTCGATTTTCTTGCCCCTGCACCTTGCCTTTGCCGGTATCTGGCTGGGATGCGTAATCACCGAAGCATTGTTCGAACGCGCTCTTCTGGGTAAAGGCCGGGCGCAGGAGCTGATTCTGGTCACGCTGCACAAGCGCGTCGATCTCTTCGTCGAAATTCCCGCCTTCCTGGGCGTGCTGGTGACCGGGGCCTTCATGCTGGCCGGTGCCGGTGCAAATCCGCTGCTTGCCGCCAAGATTGTTTTCGGCCTGCTTGCGATTGCCGTCAATGTCTACTGCGTATGGCTGGTGTTCCGGCGCGCAACCGCCGCCCAGGCCGACCGCTGGGAAGAGTTCGCGCGGCTCGATCATCTGCAGCACAAATTCGGCGCCGTCGTTTTGCTCGCCATTGTCGCGGCGCTGGGCCTCGGGGTTTACCGTTTTGCAGGCGCATAAGATGCGCCTGCCGATTTGCGCGTTGCTGTCTGCCGTGCTGCTTTGCGGTTTCGATGCCCGGGGAGAAAGCCGGACACCCGGCGCTGCCAAAGTGCAGAGGAAGTGCGCATTCCCGCAATCGAATACGCGCGCGCCGGATTGGGTTTGCACTGCGCGCGCGGAAGGCATGGCGCTAGCGGCGGTGGGATCGGCCGCAAAGTCGCCGGCGGGGGCGGCATTTATGGAACAAATGGCCGCTGCGGATGCACGCGCGAGGCTGGTGCGCGAGGTGCGCGAATCGGTGCGGAGCAGGGGCGCGGGCGGTGCTCCGGCAACAGACAAGCGCGAAGGCGCTGAGGCATCCGCAATCACAAAAGACACGCTGATCGGCAGCAAAATTGCCCGCCGCGTTTACGGTCCGGAGGGCACGCTGTATGTGCTGGTGGGACTGAACGCGGCGAATGCGAAGCGGCTGGTCGATTCCGTTACTGCCGAGTACCGAAAGCAGCAGAGTAGTCCGGATGGAACAAAATGAAATCCGGGGTGGAGCGTGGACGGGGCCCGGATTCCGTTGCGCTGCATCCGGGCTACAGGGTTTCCTTTATTCGGCGCTACAGTTCGACCGCACCTACCCAATAATTCAACTTCCGCCGTTTGAATCGGATCATTTCTCGTCCCTGCGGAAACTCGCTGTAAATGTACCAATCCAACGTCTGTAATTGCTTGTACTTACGGTTCCCGAGGGTTTGCACCTGTGCGGTGAATCAGGTTCGGGATTTTTGGCGCGGGATTGAGGGGAGGGCGCATGGCTGCACTCATCAAATCCGGGCAAAGCAGCCTGCCGCGCGCACTGCAGCGGCTTATGCAAATTCTGCGCGTGTTGATCCGTCACAAGTGCCTGGGCGCATTGCGCGGCAAGAAGCATTGGCCGCAGCCGAAGGAGGTGCGGGAAACCTTCGAGGAACTCGGGCTGATCTTCCTCAAGTTCGGACAGGTGCTGGCACTTCGGCACGACATGCTGCCGGAGGATTACATCGCCGAGTTGGAGTTGTTGCATGACGAATTGCCGGGACTCGGCATCGATGCGGTGCGGGCGCGGGTCGAAGAGGAACTGGGTGCGCCGATGGCGACGCTGTTCAGCGCTTTCGGCGATACGCCTTTGGCCGCCGCCACCATCGCCCAGGTGCATGAGGCGACCACAATAGACGGCCGTCACGTGGCAGTGAAGGTGCAGCGGCCGGGGTTGGAAGCCGTGATTGCGACCGATATCGCGGTGTTGAATTTTCTGGTGGTGTTGGCGGAGAAATTCGTTCCGCGCTTGCGCGCGTTCGAACTCTCGCTGGCGGTGAGCGAGTTTGAGATCAGTCTGGAACGTGAAACCGATTTCAGCCGCGAGGCGCGTTCCATCGTGCTCATTCGTACTGCGCTGGCCGACGATGCGGATGTGTGGATTCCCGATGTGCTGGCGGAGTACTCGAGCCGGGCGGTGCTGACGATGGAGTATTCGAACGGCGAGCGGGTCGATCTTTACGCACGGCGCCAACCGGAAGCGATGCCGCGCACGATCACCACGCTGGTGCGGATCATGCTGCGGACCATTTTCGAATTGGGCCTGTTCCACGCCGACCCGCATCCCGGCAATGTGTTTGTGATGCCCGACGGGCGGCTTTCGCTGCTCGACTTCGGTATGACCGGCGAACTCGACGAGTCGATGCGTGACTCGCTGATCCTGCTGCTCGAGGCGGTGGTCAAGCGCGATGCGCGGGCTGCCAAAGAGGCGTATCTGGAAATGACAACGGCAAGCGACAAGGTCAACCGGGCCCGCCTGTTGCTGGACATCAAAGCCGTGCTGTACGAAATCAACCGTTGCGACCTCGCGGAGGTTTCGATAGGCGCGGCCTTCGATTCGCTGTTGCGGGCCGGCAGCCGCAACGGTGTACACAATCCCAGCGAGTTCTTTTTGCTGAGCCGCGCTTTCGTCATTCTCGAATCGATGATCCGCCAGCTTGATCCGCACCATAACTACATGCAGTCGTTCCGTACCGAGATCACGCGCCTGATCAAGCTGCAGTTTTCGCTGGCGCGGATGGAGGAGAAGACGATCAAGATGGGACGCGATACCGAGCGTTTCCTCGGTGCCGCGCCCGCCGACATGCGGCGCGTGCTTCGTCGCTTCGCCTCCGGTCAGTTGGGCCACCTGCAGCTGCCGGCATTGGAAGCACTGGGTGGCAGAATCAGCCGCAACCTGGAGCGACTCAACGCCGCCATTGCGGTGGCGGCGCTGATCATCGGCGGGGCCATGCTGGTGTCGGGCCCGCTTGCCGCCTGGCATTCCACGCTTGGCGAATTTATGATCGGCGGCGGCGTGATCGGCGCAGTTGTCATCTATATCGGTGCGATGCGCCGCGACCGCGGCCGGCGCTAAAGCGGGCCACGAAATGCCTTGTTTACTTGATGGTGACGTATTGCGACACCATGCTTCGGTGTTGACGCCGGTCAATCGTAGGTTGGGCAAAGCGTAGCGTGCCCAACACTAGTAAGCATGCCTTCGTTTGTTGGGCACGCTGCGCTTCCCCCGCAAGGGGGAGGCCGATGGGTCCCAACGGCTGCGCCGTTACCCATTCGCACTGCCCAACCTACGCGGGGGCCGCTTGGCGAATTCATGATCGGCAAACCCGGATTTCGCTGCGCTGCGTCCAGCTACGAAATGCCTCGCTTACTTGAAATAGGCTTTGGTGACGTATTGCGACACCATGCGTTCGGTGTTGAAGAACGAGGCGTTGAGCGCAATCGCGTGGCGCATGACTTCGGCGTAGCGATCCGATTCGTTGCAGAACATGGGCAGGATGACCATTTCCAGTTTGTTGTAGAGCGCGTCGGCGTCTTCGGGACGGGTGTCGCGGTTTTCCGGGCCGCCGTTGTGGTCGTTGCCTATCGCCCATCCGGTCACGCCTTCGATGCAGCCTTCTTCCCACCAGCCGTCGAGGATGCTGAACGAGGGCACACCGTTGACGGCGGCTTTCATGCCGCTGGTGCCGGAGGCTTCGAGCGGCGGCATGGGCGTGTTGAGCCAGAGGTCGACGCCCGCGGTCATCAGTTTTGCCATGTCGATGCTGTAGTTTTCCAGATAGACCAGTTTGATTGCTCCCTTGAGTTTCTCTTTCACTTCATGGATGCGGCGTATCACTTCCTTGCCCGCAGTGTCGCGCGGGTGGGCTTTGCCGGCATAGAGAATTTGGATAGGGCCGAATTTGCGCGCGATTTCCTGCAGCTTGCCGGTATCCCAGAACAGCAATTCTGCGCGTTTGTACACGGCAGCCCTGCGCGCAAAGCCGATGGTGAAAAGGTCGGGCTCGAAGCCGCCCGCGCTGCGGCTGTTCACCAGCGCGAGCAATTGTTCCTTGACCTGCCGGTGCGCTTTCCAGATGTCGCGTTTGGGGATGTTGAGCGCGTACCGCAGGCTGGAGTTGTCCTCGCGCCAGCCCGGAATGCGCTCGTCGAACAACTGTGCGATGGGCGGCGTGGCCCAGGTCGCCGCGTGCACGCCGTTGGTGATGGAATGGATTTCGTATTTCGAGAACATTTGCTGTGTCACCTTGCCGTGCCGCTTGGCCACGCCGTTGATGTAGTGGCTGTTTTCTAGGGCAAGGTAAGTCATGTTCAGTTCGTTCTCGGGACAGAAGCCGCGTTCGAGCTCGGCAAAGGCGTCTCCGTATCCGGTATTCACCTGATGCACCAGTTCCAGCGGAAATTTGTCGTGTCCAGCCGGCACCGAGGTGTGGGTAGTAAAGATGCATTTGGGTTTGACCATTTGCATCAGTTCCGGCCTGACCGTGTGTTGCATTTGCTCGTAGGCAAGATCCCACGCCTGTTTGGAAAGTTCGTAGGCCAGCTCCAGCGTCAGCAGCGCGGCGTGCCCCTCGTTCATGTGGAAGCGTTTGATCGCCATGTAGCCCAACGCGCGCAGCATTCTGACGCCGCCCATTCCCAGCACGATTTCCTGGCATAGCCGGTAATGCGGGTCGCCGCCGTAAAGGTGGTCGGTGATGGAACGATCCGGTTCGGCATTCTCCGAGAGATCCGTATCCAGAAAATACACCGGCACGATATAGCCGCCCGCGCCTTTGACTTCATATTTCCATGCACGCACCTGAACCGGCCGGCCCTCGATTTCGATGGCGCAGCGCGGCTGCATTTCCTGCAGCAGTTCGGCCACCGGCCAGACGACGTCTTCTTCGCGCTGCCAGCCGGTGGCGTCGAGCTTCTGGGTGAAATAACCTTTGCGGTGCAGCAGGGTCACGACCACCATCGGGATGCCCAGGTCTGCGGCCGAGCGCACCGTATCGCCGGCGAGTATGCCCAGGCCGCCCGCGTAGGTCGGCATGGCCTCGGTCAACCCGATCTCCATGGTGAAATAGGCGATGTGATCTCTGCCGTCCATAGCATCCGTTCCGATTGAAAGCCTGCGAGTTATTTTGCAGCCATGCGCTGCGCAATGCGCGCAACGTGGCTGCCCTGAAAGCGCGCGACTTCGAGCTCGTTGACGCTGGGCATGCGCTTGCCGTCGGAGCCCGCGAGCGTCGATGCGCCGTAGGGTGAACCGCCGGACACCTCGGACATCAGCGTGATGCCTTTGCAGGAGTACGGCACGCCGACGATCACCATGCCGTGGTGCAGCAGGGTGGAGTGAAAAGAGGTGATGGTCGTTTCCTGTCCGCCGTGCTGGGTGTTGGTGCTGGTGAATACGCTGGCCGGCTTGCCGATCAGCGATCCGTTTACCCACAGCTTTCCGGTCTGGTCCAGGAAATAGCGCATCTGCGCGGTCATGTTGCCGAAGCGGGTCGGCGTGCCGAAGATGATTGCGTCGTAGTCGGGCAACTCTTCGGTGGTGGCGACGGGCGCTGCCTGATCCAGTTTGATACCCATGGAACGCGCCCGCTCTTCGGGAATGATTTCCGGCACGCGCTTGATCATCGCTTCCACGCCTTCCACGCTGCGCACGCCTTCGGCGATGGCCTCGGCCATTTTTTCGATATGCCCGTACATGCTGTAATACAGGACAAGTACTTTGGTCATGACTGGTCTCCGGTATGAATGTCTGGCGCACGTATTCCATTGTCCCGTCCGCGCGAACAACGCGGCAGAGCGCACAGGCGGAAACTAACCGTTTTTTGCTACTGCATACATAAGCTGGAATATGTACTTTGTTGCCGCAAGGGGCCTGATTGAGCTAAGAACGCAGATGCAATTCCAGAAAGCCCAGGGTGCGTTTCCATGCCAGCGCGGCGGCCGCTTCGTCGAAGCGCGGGGTGGTGTCGTTATTGAAGCCGTGCTGCGCGCCGGGATAGATGAAAGCCAGGTAGTCAACGTCCGCTTCGATGAGCGCGCTTTCATATTTGGGCCAGCCGGCGTTGATGCGCTCGTCGTTTTCGGCGAAATGCAGCATGAGCGGCGCCTTGATTCTGGGCACGTCCTCAATGGCGGCGTGCGCGCCGTAGAATGGCACTGCCGCATCCAGGTCGGGCAGGCGCGTCGCCAGGAAGTTGGCCATGCCGCCGCCGTAGCAGAACCCCACCACGCCGACCTTGCCGTTGCCCGCAATCAGTCTTTTCAAAACACCGAAGGCCGCGACAAAGTCTTCTCGGGTTTTGGCCTGGTCGAGCTTGGGAAAAAGTTCGCGCGCCTTGTCTTCGTCGCCGGGATATCCGCCCAGCGGATACAGGGCGTCCGGTGCGAAAGCGATGTAGTTGTCCAGTGCCAGGCGCCGCGCAATGTCCTCGATGTGCGGGTTGAGTCCGCGGTTCTCGTGCACCACCAGCACCGCCGGCAGTTTCCCTTCCGGCTCTGCGGGCTGCGCCAGATAGCCGCGCACTTTGCCGTAGCCGCGCGGCGACGGGTATTCCACATAGGTGGCCCGGATGCGCGGATCGTCGCCGGCCACTTGCTGCGCTTCGGCAAAGCGCGGATTGAGCGCGTCGAGCAGCGCAACGGCACTCACGCCGACCGCGAATCTAACCGCCGATTGCAGGAAGTCGCGGCGGGAAATGTCGCCGTGTACATATTTGTCGAACAGCCTCAATACTTCCGGATCGAAATCGTTTGCCGTTTTGCGGGTCATGTTCATGTCCTCCTCGTCGAGAGAATTGCATGCTACGCACGATAGTGAACGGGGTGTTCGCCGGACGACGATGCGCTGCCTGTTCAGCCCGGCCGTGCGCCCGCGCCCGCGGAGGGGCGCACGATCATGCGCAGCACGCGCTGTCCCTTGTTTTCGAGACAGACGATGCTCAGGTTGCTGGCGAAGTTTTCGCCCTGCCGGTTTTGCGCCTGGTAGAGTTGCCCGCAACGGCAGAGATATTTCAGCAAGGGGTCGACCTGTCCCTCCTTGACCAGTTCGACGCCGGCGAGTTGCGGCAGCAATACCGATACATGCCGGGAAAGCAGGTCGCTGCGGCCGAAGCCGAACAGCGATTCCAGCGAATTGCTGCAATCCCGGATCAAGCCGCATTCGTCGAGCGACAGCGCCGCAGGGTCGTGCCGTTCGTTCAGGTATTTCTCGGCCCACTCCTGCCGGTTGATATAGGCAGCCCGTCGGGCTTCGGCGCTCAGGTTGGCTTCACTGTGCAAGTTCATTTCCTGCCTCCTGCATCTATATGGAAGGCAGGAATTCTTCGGGTTAAGGCGGCGCCGCTCTGTTCGCTAACACACACTCAGGGAGGCAAATTTAAGTACCCCCGCAGGGTGACTATTAGCCGGTTCAATACTCTGCTAGACTAATACTTGAGTAATATAGTAAACACTAGGTTTGCAAGTCCGCAGGACGCACATTGCACCGCACGCACGGTGTAAGGCTCACTGCGGACTATCCAGAAGAGGAGGCTGGCGCAAGGCGTTTCCCCGCAGAGGGAGACGCTGACGGCTGCATCTTTTTCAAAGGGGAAAACATGTTCCGCACTTCTCATCCGGTTTGCGCCGCTTCAACGCGCCCGCGCTGAAATGAAACTCACGCGAGAGTTCCTGGCATCGGCACAGCGCGATGCCAAGGCCGGCATGTGGGACTGGGACTTGGTGAGCGGCAAGCTCACCTGGTCGGATGAACTCTTTTCGCTGTTCGGGCTGGACCCCAAGTCGGCCGAGGCCAGTTTCGACGTTTGGCGCAAAGCGGTTCATCCCGAGGATATCCAAGTCGCCGAGGAGACCATCAAGGTGTCCGTTGCCCTGGGCACGCCGCTATTCAACGAGTACCGCATCGTGCTGCCCTGCGGCGAAACCCGCTGGATCGTGAGCGTAGGCAATACCAGCCGCAACGCAAACAATGAAGCGGTCCGCATGTCCGGAATCTGTTTCGACTTCACCGAAAAGAAAGAAGCGGAGCGGCACGCGCAATACAGCGAAATGCGCTACAAGACGCTGATCCAGAATGCAGCCGACGGCGTGTTCGTGTTCGACCTGAACGCGCGCTTTCTCGAGGTTAACCAGCGCGCCTGCGACACCCTGGGCTATACCCAGGATGAATTGCTGCACATGGGTATCGCGGATATCACACCCGGTTTTGATGTGACCAAAAGAGCGCCCGTGTGGCGGCAACTGGAGGTGGGACGCCCGTATGCCATGGTGTCTGTGCACCGGCGCCGTGACGGCAGCATTTTCCCGGTGGAGCTGCGCATCGTGGTGCTGGAGGTTGAAGGCGAGAAGCTGATGATGGCGCTCGCGAGCGACATCACCGAGCGCGTGAGGTCGGAAGAAAAACTGCGCGAGAGCGCGGAGTTCCTGCGCGAATCGCAGATCATTGCCGGTCTCGGCAGCTATGTGCTGGACGTGGCCACCGGGCACTGGGAGAGTTCGGAAATGCTCGACCGCCTGTTGGGCGTGGACGCCAGCTACGAGCATTCCGTGGAAGGCTGGCTGGCGCTGATCCATCCGGACGACCGCGCGATGATGCAGGAATTCTATTTGAACGAAGTTCTGGGAAAAGGCCGGATGTTCGACAAGGAATACCGCATCGTGCGCCACGACAACCAAGCCGTGCGCTGGGTGCACGGCTTGGGCAAACTGGAATTCGATGCCGACAGACATCCCGTGAAAATGCACGGCACGATACAGGACATCACGGAACGCAAGCAGGTGGAGGACGAGTTGCGTATCGCGGCCGTGGCGTTTTCCTCGCAGAGCGGGATGATCATCACCGACGCGCATGGTCGCATGGTGCGGGTCAACACTGCCTTCACGCGCCTCACCGGCTACAGCGCCGAAGAAGCCGTCGGGCAGACGCCCGCGCTGCTCAATTCCGGACGCCAGGACAAGCTGTTCTACCAGCGCATGTGGGGGACGCTGAAGGAGAAGGGTTATTGGCAGGGCGAAATCTGGAACAAGCGCAAGAGCGGCCAGGTCTACGCCGAGATGTTGAGCATCACGGCGATTGTTGCGCCGGACGGGCAGCCTACCCATTATGTGGGCAGCTTTACCGACATCACCGAGAGCAAAGTTTCCGAGGCCGAGATACATCGTCTGGCCTATTACGATGCGCTGACAAAACTGCCCAACCGCCGCCTGCTGCAGGACCGTCTGAGCCAGGCGCTCGCGGCGACCGCGCGCAACGGTTTGTATGGTGCGATCTTCTTCATCGACCTGGACAATTTCAAGGCGCTCAACGATACGCGCGGCCACGATGTCGGCGATCTGCTGCTGCTCGAAGTGGCGCAGCGCCTGCGCGGCGTGGTGCGCGAAGGTGACACCGTGGCACGCCAGGGGGGCGACGAGTTTGTGGTGCTGACGGAGGATATGGGCGCCAATGCCGACGAGGCGGCCACCATGGCGAAACAGCTCGGCGACAAGCTGCGCGAATCCGTCGACCGGCCTTTCATCCTCAACGAATACGAATATCACTGCAAACTCAGTGTCGGGGTCAGTCTGTTTCACGACAGGGATACGGTGGAAGACCTGCTCAAGCATGCCGATCTTGCGCTGTATCAGGCCAAAAACGCTGGGCGCAATACCTTGCGGTTCTTCGACCCGGCCATGCAGGCGGCGCTGGAGTTGCGCAGCGAACTGGAAGCGGAGTTGCGCCAGGCGCTGAAACTCAATCAATTGGTGCTGCATTACCAGCCGCAGGTGGACGCCATGCGGCGCGTGGTCAGCGTCGAGGCGCTGCTGCGCTGGCAGCATCCGCAGCGCGGACTGGTGTCGCCGGACGAATTCATCGAGCTTGCGGAAGACACGGGCCTGATTTTGCCCATCGGTTTCTGGGTGCTCGACACCGCCTGCGCCCAACTCAAGGAATGGGAGAACAACGATCTGACGCGTTCGCTGCAAATAGCGGTGAACGTGAGCGCAAGGCAGTTCCGTCAGGCCGATTTCGTCGAGCACATCCAGAGTGTGCTTGAGCGCACCGGCGTGAATCCGGCTTGCCTGAAACTCGAACTTACGGAAAGTCTGGTGCTGGAAGATGTCGACGATGCAATCCGCAAAATGCACGCGATCAACCGGCTGGGCGTTCATTTTTCCATGGACGATTTCGGCACCGGTTACTCGTCGCTATCCTATCTGGCACAGTTGCCCATCGACCAGCTCAAGATCGACCGCTCTTTCGTGTGCAATTTGCCGGGAAAGGGCAGCGAGGAATTGATTGCACGCACCATCATTTCCATGGGCAAGGGTCTTGCCATGCATGTGATCGCCGAAGGGGTGGAGACGGAAGCGCAATGCGAATTTCTGGAGGCACACGGTTGCTACGCCTATCAGGGATATCTTTTCAGTCAGCCCCTGCCGATAGAGGAGCTGGAGGGGTTTTTGCTGACGTCGTGAGGCGCGGCGGATGAAACGCGAGCGTTAAACCGCTTTCGCCACCAGCATCACGTTGCAGAACGGCGTTCCCTTGTGCATGGGCAGCGGTTCGGCCGCAAACCCGTTGCGCTGCAGCACGTCCAGCCATTCCTTCTGTGTGCGGCAATAGATGCGATCCAGGCGATGGCCGCGCAGGAAGAACACGGTGCGGTCCACCCAGTTGCTGTACGAGAAGGGCAGGCCGCCGGCGGCATCGCCGATGCGGGTGATGAAGGTGCCGCCGGCGGGCAGCGCGGCGCGGATGCGGCGCAGCACGTCTTCCTGCGCCTCGTAGCTGATGTAGTGCAGCACGTCGAGTATGACCGCGACATCGGTCCGGCCGAAATCCGCAGTGCAGATGTCGCCCTGCGCAAACCGGGCGCGGTCGCCGAGGGCGGTGCGGGCGCGTTCCACGTCTTTCGGCATCAGTTCCAGTCCCCAGATGTCTTTCACCTTGGGTGCGGCGGGCCAGTGTGCGGGCCAGTGCCCGGATTCGTGCAGCGCGCGCGCTTCCAGCAGCCATGAGGCGAGCAAGCCCTGGCCGCAGCCGAGGTCGATCAGCCGCTCCGCGTCGGGAATCAGGCCGAGTTCCAGCAGCCCGAAAAATACCGGGTCGCCTTTCAGTTTGCCGCGCGCGAAATGCCAGGCGAAACTTCCGGCCGAGCGGTAGGGTTGGGTGGCGCGGTCGAGCAGGGTGCGGCGGAAATGTGCGGTCATGGGATAGCGGAACGTAAGGTGACGGATTGAAGATTCGCCCGGGCGAGATTATCCAGCAGACGTGGCAACACGTCGAGAATGACCGGCTTGCCGGCGACAGTCAGCGCGGCACTGCCGTCGTGCAGCAACAGGATGTCGCCGCCCCTGAGGTTGCGCACCAGACTATTGAACACGGCGTCGGGGTCTCCTACCTGGGTGTCGAAGCCGCGTTTGCTCCAGCTGCACAGCGACAAGCCGCAGTGGGCGAGCACGGGTTCGAGTTCGGGATTGCGCAGTCCGGCGGTGGCGCGGAAGAAGCGCGGCGCTTGCCCGGTGATCTTTGTCAGCACGGTTTGCGCCTCGCGCACTTCGCGGTGGATGCTCCACGGGTCGAGTAGCGAGAAATACCAGTTGTGCGACATGCTGTGGTTTTCGACGGCGTGGCCGCGGCGCACGATGTCGCGGCATAGCTCGGGGTGCCGCGCGGCCAGTTTGCCGATGCAGAAAAAGGTTGCCTGCGCGCCGTAACGGTCGAGGATGTCCAATACCTGCGGCGTCACGGCGGGATCGGGGCCGTCGTCGATGGTGATCGCAACCTTGCCTGCGAGCGCGGCAGTTTGCGGCAAGCGGGTGATGTTGGGGCCTAGCAGCCTGCTGCGCGGGATCAGTCCGGCGATGGTGAGGATGGCGTGGTTGACAAATACGAGACCGAACAGCCACATCCACAGCGAGGGATTGAGCAGGACGACGACGATGCAGACGGCGAGCAGCAGCAGCGAAAGCTTGATGGCGAGCGTCGGTTTCCAGTTGCGGCAGGGAAAAAGCATCGTTGCGTGGGGTATTGAAAAAGGCGCGGCATTATACAATGGCGCCATTCGTTGAAAGACCCGTAACCGAGGAGTTGTTGTGCTTGTATCAAGAATCGTCGCCGCGCTTTGCATAGTTGCCCTGAGTGCCTGCAGTACCCCTCCGCAAAAACCCGCTGCCACCGCGCGCGGCGATTACAGCTATACCAAACAATACATGACCTGGCTGATCGAGCAGGAGATGGACGATGCCGACGTCACCGGCCTGAGCATCGCGCTGGTGGACGATCAGCAGGTCGTGTGGCAGCAGGGCTTCGGTTATGCCGACCGCAAGGCGAACGTCAAGGCAACGCCGGACACGGCGTATCACCTGGGTTCCATCGCCAAGGTGTTCACCGCCACGGCGGCAATGCAGCTTGCCGAGCAGGGTAAGCTGAACATAGACCGGCCCCTGCGCCAGTACCTGCCCGAGTTTTCCATCCGGAGTCGCGTGGGCAGCATAGACAAAATCACGCCGCGCAACATCATGACGCACCATTCCGGCTTGCCCTGCAACTGGGTGCACGGCATGAGCGAGCGCCATCCCGGCCCGTTCACCGCAGTGGTCACGGCAGTGAAAGACGAGTACATGGCTTATCCGCCGGATTACGTGTTCGCCTATTCCAATCTCGGCGTGACGCTGCTGGGCGCGGCCATCGAAGCGCTGGGCGGCGAATGTTATGCCAGCTACATGAACAGCCATCTGCTGCAGCCGCTGGGTATGGCGCATTCCGAGTTCGCGCCGCGCATTCCGGGCAAGAGCTACGACAAGGGCAGGGAGGTCGAAGCGATTCCGTTGCGCGACCTGCCTTCCGGCGGTTTGATTTCCAGCGCGAGCGACATCGCGCATTTCATGCAGATGGTGTTCGCCGACGGCAAATACGACGGCAAACAGATCCTGCAACCGGAATCGTTGCGCGAGATGTTCCGGGCGCAGAACGCGAACATGCCGATGGATTTCGATTTCAGGATGGGCCTGGGCTGGATGCTGAGCGGGGTGGATGTGCCGAACGCGGGGACGGTGGCCAGCCACGGCGGCACCACGCTGAACTATCACACGCTGCTGGTGGTGTTGCCCGAGCATAAGCTGGGCGTGGTGGTGTTGTCCAATTCGACCACGGCGCAGGGCGTGGTGGACAGGATTGCGACCGGGACGCTCAAGCTGGCGCTGGAAGCCAAGCGCGGCATCGCGCAAAGCGTGCAGGTGGTCAGGGATGTGAAGGAAGTGCCGCTGACCGAGGAGGACATTCACGCCTATGACGGCTATTTCGACACGCTCATCGGGCTGGTCAGGGTGAGCGGCAAATCCGGCGACCTGGTGGCCGAGGTCATGGGGCAGAAGCTGGAATTGATCCCGCGCGAAGGCAAGCAATTCGGCGCGCGTTTCAAACTTTTCGGTTTCATCCCGCTCAAGATCGGCGTGCTGGAGGAGCTGAACCTGTCCCTGCACAAGATCGACGGCCACGATGTGCTGGCGCTGAAGAGCAACGGGCAAACCATGCTCATCGGCGAAAAGATCGTGCCGGTGGACATTCCGCCGCACATGCTGGCGTACGTCGGCGCATACGAGATCGTCAACAAGCACGACGGGCCGCTGCCGGAATCGGTGCGCGTGCTGCACGAGGACGGCATGCTGGTCGGCGCATTCACGTTCGTCGAGAAGCCGGGCTTCGTGTTCCGGGTCGCGCTCAAGCCGGTTGCCGACGACGAGCTCGTGATGGCGGGACTGGGGCCGGGCAAGGGCGAGACGCTGCATTTGAAAAAAATCGGCGAAGAAGCGCGCATTGACTTCTCCGGTTTCGAGCTGCGCAAGAAGCCGGAAAACCGGGACTGATATGCGCCTGCCAGCGAATGCCATCCTCGATATCGCGCCGGTCGGCGCGGTCGAGCGCATCCTGCTGCTGATGCTGCCCGGTGCGAAGAACACGCCGCAGCAACTGGCGGACTACGGTTTCATGCGTGAGCTGCGCGACCGCGGGCTGGCGGTGGACGTGCTGGCGCTGGATGCGCATGTCGATCTGTATCTGGATCAGGTGCAGATCGAACGCCTGCTGCACGACACGCTGGATGAGGCGCGCGCCCACGGTTACCGGCGTATCTGGCTGCTCGGCATTTCGCTCGGCGGCACGGGGGCGATGCTGTGCGCCACGCAACGCAGGGCGGAGATCGAGGGAATGTTCCTGCTGGCGCCGTTTCTGGGGACGCGCGGCATCATCGCGGAAGTGGAAGCGGCGGGCGGCTTGCGGCGCTGGCAGGCGGGCGAGATCGGGAGTCGCGACCATGAGCGCGCATTGCTGGCACAGATCCGGCGCAGCTGTTTCGAGACGAAGGAGTTGCCGCCCGTCTATCTGGGCTACGGCAGCGAGGACCGTTATCGAGGCGCGAGCATTCTGCTGTCGGAGCATGTGCCGCAAAACCGCTTGTCGGTTTTGGGCGGCGGACACGACTGGGAAACCTGGATATTGCTTTGGCGCAGGCTGCTGGACAAGGCGCCCTTCGGTGCCTGACGCGGCATGTCCGCCCGTCAGCTTATGCTTTCGTATTGAATGAGTTGGGAGTAGTCTGCCGCCCGGTTGCCGCTTCCTTGGAGTACAGGCATGACACGATATACCGTTCACCGCTTCAGAGCCGCCGTGCTGCGCATGTATTTGCGCATGTCTGTTCTTATCGCCCTGCCGTTGTCCCTTGTGTTCATGTTTTTCATCCCCACGCCCGACAAAGGGCTGCTGCCACTTGCCTTTGCGTTGTTCGCGCTGTGGCTGAATTGGCGGATGCGGCAGGACAGCGAAGAACCGCTGCGGCTCGCGGGCGGGTTCGTGATGGTAATCATGGGTCTGATGCTGTACGGCGCGTATATCAGTAATGCGCGACTGTTGCAGGAAGTCTGGGTGATGATTTTCCCCATTGCCTTCGCCCCCATCGTTGCGTCGCGCGAGCGCTTCTTCTGGGCAGTGACGGGGGCGGTGAGTTTTGCCTCGGTGGTGCTGCTGCGTCCCGAACCGCTCACTGCGGCCTCCGCATTCGTATTCGTCAGCGCCTATCTGACCCTGTGTTTCGTCACGCTGATGCTGGTGCGGCACAACGAACTGAATATCGAGCGTCTGGCGCACCTGTCCATCATCGACCCGCTCACCAAGGTCTACAACCGCGGCTACCTGAAGGACACGCTGGTGAGCGAGATCAACCGCTGCCGGCGCAACGAGCAGACGCTGACGGTCATCATGCTGGATATCGATTACTTCAAGATGCTCAACGACAGCTACGGGCACCTGTTCGGCGATAGCGTGCTGGAGCAGGTGGCGGGCGCGCTCAAACATGCCGCGCAGCGCGCGGGCGACTATGTATTTCGCTACGGCGGCGAGGAGTTCTGCATCCTGACTTCGGCGTTGAGCCGCGACGAAGCTTTCCAGTTTGTGGAGAAACTGCGCCTGGGCATTTACGCGCTGGATATTGAAAACCGGGGCTCACCGCACCGCGTGGTGACGGCGTCGGCCGGTTTCTGGTGTGTTTCCGATCTGAGCGAGATCACGCCGAGCGCGTTGCTGCTGAATGCGGACAATGCGCTGTACCGGGCAAAGGATGCCGGGCGCAATGCGGTGGTGGATTTCGACGACCTGCCGGTTTCGGGGGTTGAGCCGGTTAAACAGGCAGTGCCGGCCTGATCCCAACCCGGGCAGCGCCGGGGGTATTGTTCTTATTTGATTTCGCGCAGTTCCTGCGGCGTGTCGTCATGGTTGCCGTGCGGATGCAACTCGTACGCCTTGACGAAGATTTCCTGCGCGTTGTTCTTGGTGCGCGGCTCCGGGGTCTTCAGGTTGTGGTACTGCACGTCTTCGCAATAGTGGATCAGGGGCTGCTTCAGCTTGTCCAGTAGGCGGTGTTTGAGTCGGAAGCCTTCGCGGGCGAGCGCTTTTTCCAGCGCTTCCATCGAATAATGCTGGATGCTGTAGCGGACCAGCAGGCTGTTCGGCTGCGGGCCCATTTCGACAAAGAAATTCTCCAGTCCAACCAGCAGTATGTAAGCCGCGAACAACTGGTCCGGCGGGTCTTCGGCGAAGATCAGCACGCGTTCCTTCTGCAGTTCGAACGGATTAATCACTTTATTTCCCGCGCAGTATGCTCATGCCTTTGAGCAGGTTCAGGGCCTGGTTCAACTGGTAATCGTTCTTTGCGCCGAATTCGGCGATTTCGATTTTGGCGCCGTCGTCTTCCTTGGCCTTGCTCGGGCTCTTGGCCGGTTTGGCTGTCGTTTCGGTCTTGTCTTCGCCCTGGCCGTTGCTCAGGTGTTTGTCCAGATCGGCTTCGCGCAGGCGGAAGGTGTTGTCGAAACTCGCCGTCGCCGGGTCTTCCACCACGATGTCGGGAGCTATGCCCTTGGCCTGGATGGAACGTCCGCTGGGCGTGAAATAGCGCGCCGTGGTGAGCTTGATGGCGGTGTTGTTGCCCAGCGGCAGAATGGTCTGCACCGAACCCTTGCCGAACGATTGCGTACCCATGATGACGGCGCGTTTGTGATCCTGCAGCGCACCCGCCACGATTTCGGAAGCGGAAGCCGAGCCGCCGTTTACCAGCACCACCATCGGCAGTTTCTTGAAGGCCTCCGGCACGTTTTTCAGGTAATCACTCTTGCCGCTACCGCGCAGATAGTTATCCGGGCTGGCAGTCAGGCGCATCTTGGCATCCTCGGTGCGGCCTTCGGTATAGACCACGAGGGCATCCTTGGGCAGGAAGGCGGCGGACACCGCAACCGCGCCCGTCAGCAGGCCGCCCGGATCGTTGCGCAGGTCGAGCACCAGACCCTGCAGTTCGCCGTTGTTCTGTTTTTGCAGGTTGATCAGGGCCGTGGCGAGGTTCTCGCCCGTGTGTTCCTGGAACTGGGTGATGCGCACGAACGCGTAACCCGGATCGACCAGCTTGGATTTCACGCTCTGCACCTTGATGATGGCGCGGGTGACGCTGATCAGCAGCGGTTTGACTTCATTCTTGCGCATGATGGTGAGCGTGATGGCACTGCCGGGCTTGCCGCGCATGCGTTTCACCGCGTCGTTCAGCGTGAGACCCTTCACCAGCGTGTCGTCGAGCTTGATGATGAGGTCGCCGCTCTTGACGCCGGCCTTGAAGGCGGGCGTGTCCTCTATCGGCGAAATGACCTTGACCAGACCGTCTTCCATGCCGACCTCGATGCCCAGTCCGCCGAACTCGCCCTGGGTGCCGGCCTGCAGTTCCTTGAAGCCTTCCGCATCCAGATAGGCGGAGTGCGGGTCGAGTCCGCTCAGCATGCCGTTGATGGCCTCGGTGATGAGTTTCTTGTCGGTGACGGGTTCAACGTAGTCGCTCTTGATGCGGCCGAACACTTCGGAGAAGGCGCGCAGTTCTTCCACCGGCAGCGGCAATTCGGACGACTTGTCCGCCACGGCGGCAAAATGCAGACTGATCAGCAGCCCCGCCAACAGGCCGACGCCGACCAACCCGATTTTTTCGATACGACCACGCATGTGTAACCTTTCTTTCTAGTGCCGAACCCACTTGTTGGGGTCGAACGGCTTACCCTCAAACCTGAGTTCGAAGTATAAACCGGAATCGGCGTTGCCGCCGCTGCTACCCACGGTGGCAATAGTGTCTCCGCCGCGCAGGCTGTCGCCCACCTGCTTGTACAGGGTCTCGTTGTTGCCGTACAGGCTCATGTAGCCCCGGCCGTGATCGATGATGAGCAGGTTGCCGAAGCCGCGCAGCCAGTCGGCGTATACCACGCGCCCGGCGGCCACGGCCTTCACGGGCTGGTTGGCGGCGGCGCGCAGGAACCAGCCGGTCCATACCATGGTGCTTTCCGGGCGGCGCGTCCCGAACTGGTTGCTGACCTTGCCCCTGACCGGCAGAACCAATTTGCCGCGTAGCGATTTGAAGGAGACATTGCCCGGTTGGTCGTCGGGCAACACCTGCGCCAGCTTCTCGACCAGTTGCCACAAGCGGTTCTCGTTTTGCTGCAGGCGCCCGATTTCGCGCCGCTGCTGTTTCAACTGCAGCGCGATCTTGTTCAGCGTCTGCTGGCGGGCGCGTTTGTCCTGCACCAGATGCTGGCGCTGCGATTCTTCTTCTGCGCGCAATGCAGCGACTTCCTCGCTCTTGGCGCGCGCCTGGTCGGTTACAGTTTTGAGTTTCAGCAGGCCGCTGTTCAGCGACTTCAGCGTGGCGGCGCGGTTGCGCGCGATATATTCGTAGTAACGCAGTTCGCGCGCGAGCTGGTTCGGGTCGTTGTTGCCGAGCAGCAGCTTGAGGTATTCCTGTTCGCCGCCCTCCAGGTATTGTTGGTAGAGCAGGCGTCCCAGCAGGGTTTGCTGTCCCTGCATCTCTTTTTCGATGACGGCCGCGCGCTGCTGCAATTGTCCCAGTTCGCGGTTGGCCGACTGTTGTTGCTGGGCGAGTGCGTGCAGTCTGCGGTTGCTGGTGCTGATGGCGCGCTCGGATTCGCGCAGGTCGTCCGCCGCGTCTGACTGCGACTCGCTGGTTTTCTCCAAATCCTGTTGTAGCGCGGCGATGCGCTTGCGCAGTTTTTCCAGATCCTCCTGCTTCGAGGCGTGCGCCGTTCCCGCGAGGAGCAGGATCGCCAGCAGGACGGTTCGTAGTACAGCGGTCACAGAAGGTCGATAAGTGGCTTGCCGGTCATTTCCGGCGGTTGCGGCAGGCCCATCATTGCCAGCAGGGTGGGGGCGACATCTTGCAGGGCGCCGGTTCCGGCGGCGGCGATGCTGGCTTTGCGTCCTATATATAAGAAGGGGACGAGGTTCAGGGTGTGCGCGGTGTGCGCCTGGTGCGTGGTGCGGTCTATCATCTGCTCGGCGTTGCCGTGGTCGGCGGTGATGATCACTTCGCCCCCGCATTCCAGCATGGCATCAACCACGCGTCCGAGGCAGATGTCCAGCGTTTCCACCGCCTTGACCGCCGCTTCCATGATGCCGCTGTGGCCGACCATGTCGCCGTTGGCGTAATTGCACAGGATGGCCTGGTATTGTTTGCTGCGGATGGCGGCTTCCAGCTTGTCGGTGACCTCGAACGCACTCATTTCCGGCTTGAGGTCGTAGGTGGCAACTTTGGGCGAAGGCACGAGGATGCGGTCTTCGCCGGGGTAGGGTTGTTCCTTGCCGCCGTTCATGAAGTAGGTCACGTGGGCATACTTTTCGGTCTCGGCAATGCGCAGCTGCTTCAGGCCCAGGCTGGAAAGGTATTCACCGATTCCGTTATGGATGGCGTCGGCGGTATAGGCGCACGGCAGGTGGAAGTCTTCGCCGTAGCTGCTCAGCGTGGTGTAGTTCGCCAGTTTCGGGAATCGGGTACGGGCAAAAGCGGCGAAAGCGTCGTCGGTCAGCGCGCGCGTCATCTCGCGCGCACGGTCGGCGCGGAAGTTCATGAACACCACCGCATCGCCGTCCTGCATTGGGGCGGGCTCGCCAATAACGGTGGCCTGCACGAATTCGTCGTTCTCTTCGCGCTTGTAGGCTGCCTCCAATCCCATCTGCGCGGTGGCGGCGGAGAACGGGGCAATGCCCTGCGTGAGCATGTCGTAGGCGATTTGCACGCGCTCCCAGCGGTTGTCGCGGTCCATCGCGAAGAAACGGCCGCAAATGGTGGCGATACGACCGGCGCCGAGCTGTGCGCACTTCTCCTGCAGATCGTGCAGTGACAGCGCGGCGCTGCGCGGCGGCGTGTCGCGACCGTCGAGGAAAGCGTGGATGAAGATCTTTTTCAGTCCGGTGCGCACCGCCAGTTCCAGCATGGCGTGGATATGCGTTTCGTGGCTGTGCACGCCGCCGGGGGAAAGCAGCCCCAGGATATGCAGTGCCGTGCCGTTGCGTTTGGCAGTTTCAACCGCTTCGACCAGAGCCGGGTTGGCGTAGAAGCTGCCGTTCTCGATGGCCAGGTCGACTTTGGTCAGGTCCTGGTACACGACGCGCCCGGCGCCGATGTTCAGGTGGCCCACTTCGGAATTGCCCATCTGCCCCTTGGGCAGGCCGACGCGCAACTCGGAGGCGTTGATCAGCGTATGCGGATACTGCTTCCACAAACGGTCCCAGTTGGGCTTGCGCGCGCCGGCGACGGCATTGAAGTCGGCATCCTCGCGATAACCGAAGCCATCGAGGATGAGCAGGAGGACGGGCGTGATTTTTTGGGCGGGAGAGGTGGTCATGTTGGCTTTTGTTCACCAAAATATCGTAATATAAGCAGATGCTAATTGAATGGCTGCGGATTTCTGATTCGTCAGCACATGATTTTAGCCGATTTCAGGGAGCGACATTCCCCCACTTCCAACGATGGCTCAAGAACATGAAGAAACTGATCGATAAAGACGAAGACATCCTGCAGGCCGCCCTGGCGATGAAATCCATTGCCCACCCCTTGCGCCTCAAGGTGTTATGCGTGCTTGGCGCGGGGGAGTTGAGCGTGCAGGAGATCGTGGATAGCGTGGGTACCTCGCAGAGCAACATTTCGCAACACCTGGCCATCCTGCGCGACAAGGGCATCCTGTCCACGCGCAAAGATGCGAATCGGGTCTATTACCGCGTCGGCGACCAACGCACCCTGAAGCTGGTGGGGATGATGCGGGATGTGTTCTGCTCCATTTGATTGTTTCATGAGGTGCTGGGAAGGGCCTTCTTGGGTTATATCTGTGCGGTAGAGGTTTTTCTGTTGCTGCAATGCAAAACGGGAGCCAGAGCTCCCGTTTTGCATTGAACCAATAAATAAATTACACGGCTGTGTTTTTTTTGCGGCGTGCCGAGAAACCCAACAAGCCCAAGCCAACCATCAGCATGGCGTAGGTCTCCGGCTCTGGGACGGCAGTAACAGTTTGTTCAACTGTGGCAACTCCTTGAAAGCCAGGATTTTTATCGTTATAAAAGTGGTCGGAGCCGGTGTAGGTGTCGCCGTATGAGAACGCAAACCATGACACGCTAGTTGGTGCATCAACAGTGTTGTAAATCACATTGAATCCGCCGACGGTATCCCCCGGAGTAATGACGGCACTTGAGGAGGTGGGGATTAACCAAACGTCATTATAAGTGGCACTGGAACCGCCGAAAGCGGAGATATTGCTGAAAGTTTGATAACTAGTCCAGCCAGTGGGAGAGCTGACAATGTTGGTTGTCGGTGCTTGTACGCCGAAGAAATATATATTATTGGTGCCGCCCAGCGTGTTGGTAACCGAGAAATCCACTAGCCATGAGCCGGCAGAGCCGCTGGTTGTAAACGTCACTACCGGGGCTGCTTGGACAATGCTGGCGCAGAAGAACATGCAAGCGGAGATAATTAAAGCTTTAAATTTCATTGCGTTACCCTTTCAAAAGTAATCGATGCTTAAAATGTTAGTGTCAGTTTTTCCAAGAGTCCTCCAACTGAGCCATCTGTGTGGTGTGGTCTTTATAGTTGATATGCCAATAAAGCCATATTGTACTAAAGTACAGGTATGAAGCGTTTCCATATGATTTAATTAATTTATTTACGGTTTGCTTCAGTCTATTTGCAGAGTGGAATGGAGTTTGCGCATCAATGCTTGGCATGAATATTAGAATATGCTAATATGCGACGATATTATCTTCAGAGGTCAGGCTATGAAACGAAATCTCGGTTTGGTGTTGGGTTTGTCCGTGTTATTTGGCGCGTCTGTACAGGCGGCAGAGCCGCTGGCGACGGCGCCGGTGCAGTTGCGCGAGGTCGAGCAGACTTACAGTATCGACGGTGTGGTCGAGGCGACTCGCCAGTCCACGGTGTCGGCGCAGATCTCCGGGCGGGTGAAGGGCATCTTCTTCGACGTGGGCGACCGCGTGAGCAAGGGGCAGATGATCCTCAAAATCGACGAGAGCGAGGCGAACCAGGCGCTGGCCGGTAGTCGCGCCCAACTGTCGCAGTCCGAGGCGGCGTTGCAGAATGCGCATTTGAACTACGAGCGTGCCAAACAGTTGTTTGAGCAGAAATTTATCAGCCAGGCCGCGCTGGACAAAGCCAAGTCGGACTACGACATGGCCAAGGCGCAGGCTGCGGCCAGCGAGGCGGGGGCGGAGCAGTCGGCCCTGGCGCAGAGCTATACCTCGGTGGTTGCACCGTATGCGGGCGTGGTGGCTGCGCGCATGGTGGAGATGGGCGAAATGGTCACGGTGGGCAAGCCGCTGATGACCGGTTTCGATCCGTCGCAGTTGCGCGTAATCGCCAATGTGCCGCAGGACAGGCTGAAAGACATCGGCAACCGGCCGACGGTAACCATCGAAGTGCCCTCGCTGAGCCGCTGGATCAAGGCCGCGTCCGTCACGGTGCAGCCGTCTGCCGATATCCGCACACACAGCACGCAGGTGCGTGTTGAACTCCCCGCCAATCAGGCAAACGTTTACCCCGGTATGTTCGTGCGCACGCATTTCGTGGTGGGCAAGGTGAGCAAGATGCTGATCCCGACCAGTGCCGTGCTGCGCCGCAGCGAGGTGGTGGCGGTGTACGTGGTGGATGACAAGGATGTGCCGCGCCTGCGCCAGGTGCGACTGGGCGATGCGAACGAACAGAACGAGATCGAAGTGCTGGCCGGACTGAACGTCGGCGAGAAAGTGGCGCGTGACGCCATCAAGGCCGGCATGGTGGCAACGGAGAACAAGCGATGAGCATGGGAATTTCCGGCCGTATCGCACGGACTTTCCTGCATTCGCAGATGACGCCGCTGCTGGCGCTGGTGGCCATGTTGCTAGGCCTGTTTGCCGTACTGGTGACGCCGCGCGAGGAAGAGCCGCAGATCAACGTCACCATGGCCAACGTGCTGATTGCCTATCCCGGCGCCTCGGCACAGGATGTGGCGAATACGGTGTCGACCCCGGCCGAGCAGGTGCTGTCGCAGATCGCCGGTGTTGACCACGTTTACTCCGTGTCGCAGCCGGGTATGGCGGTGTTGTCGGTACAGTTCAAGGTCGGCGAGCAGCATGTGCCTTCGCTGGTCAAGCTCTACGATGTCATCAACTCGCACGCCGACTGGCTGCCGCCCACGCTGGGCGTGATGCAGCCCATTATCAAGGCCAAGGGTATCGACGATGTGCCTATCCTGGGGCTTACGCTGTGGCGCGAGCAGTCCGCGGGCGGCGTTGAGTTGACGCATGTGGCGCATGCCATCGAGGCGGAATTGCAGCGCGTGCGGGGCACGCGCGAAGTGATCACCCTGGGCGGAACGCCGCGCATTGTGCGCGTGCTGCTCGACCCGGAAGCACTGAACGCGCACCAGCTCTCGGTGCAGGAAGTGCGTGCCGCACTGCAGGCGTCCAACGTGTCGCACAGCGCGGGCAGCCTGGTGCAGAACAACCGCGAAGTGCTGGTGCAGACCGGCAATTTCCTGGCCGACGCCAAAGAAGTCAGCCAACTGGTGGTCGGCGTGACCGAGAACAAGCCGGTGTTCCTGCGCGACGTGGCGCAAGTGCGGGACGGCGCCGATCAACCCGCCAGTTATGTGTGGCTGGGCACAGGCGCGGCAGCGGGCGACAAGGGCATTCAGGTTCAAGGCGAGTACGGCGCGGTGACTCTTGCAGTGACCAAGAAGCCGGGCGAAAACGCGGTGGATGTGGCCAACAAGCTGCTGCAGCGCGTGGAAGAGTTGAAGGGCAGCGTGATTCCCGATGATGTGCGGGTGACCATCACGCGCAACTACGGCGAGACCGCCAACGACAAGGCGATGAAGCTCATCAAGAAGCTGTTCTTCGCCACGCTCGCCGTGGTGGCGCTGGTGTGGTTTGCCCTCGGACGGCGCGAAGCGGTGATCGTCGGCGTGGCGGTGATTCTGACGCTGGCGGTGACGTTGTTTGCTTCCTGGGCATACGGGTTTACGCTCAACCGCGTATCGCTGTTTGCGCTTATTTTCTCTATCGGTATTCTGGTGGACGACGCCATCGTGGTGGTGGAAAACATCCACCGCCGGCGCGAACTGGCGCAGCACCAACCGCTGTCCGAAATCATTCCCGAAGCGGTGGATGAAGTGGGCAGCCCGACCATCCTCGCCACGTTCACCGTGATTGCGGCGTTGCTGCCGATGGCCTTCGTGAGCGGCCTGATGGGTCCGTACATGAGCCCGATTCCGATCAATGCCAGCATGGGCATGCTGATCTCGCTGGCCATCGCGTTTGTCATCACGCCCTGGCTGGCGCTCAAACTGGCCGATGCGCATCACGCATTCGTCAAGGATGAGCGCGACACAAAGATTGCACGCTTTTTCCGCAACCTGCTGACGCCTTTCCTGAACGGCGTGCACGGCATTCCCGCGCGACGCAAGCTGTGGCTGGGCATAGTGGCCGGGCTGCTGATTGCGGTGTCGCTGACCGTGGTCAAGCTGGTGGTATTGAAGATGCTGCCGTTCGACAATAAATCCGAGTTCCAGGTGGTCATCGACATGCCGAGCGGTACGGCGCTGGAGCAGACCTCGGGCGTGATGCACGAGATTGGCGCCTATTTGGCCACCGTGCCGGAAGTGACGGATTACGAGGCCTATGCCGGAACCTCTTCTCCCATCAACTTCAACGGACTGGTGCGCCAGTATTACTTGCGTAGCGCGTCGGAGCAGGGCGATATCCAGGTTAATCTGCAGGACAAGCACAACCGTTCGCGCAGCAGCCACGAAATTGCGACCAGTGTGCGCGAACCGATCGAGCAGATCGCCAAGGTGTGGGGCGCCAAAGTGAAAGTTGTGGAAGTGCCGCCCGGTCCGCCGGTGATGTCGCCCATCGTGGCCGAAATCTACGGTCCGGATTATCAGGGGGCGCGCAAGGTGGCGACCAAGGTGCGCGAGCAGTTTGTAGCCACGGCCGACATTGTCGGCATCGACGATACCGTGAGCGAGGTTGCACCCAAGCTGGTGTTGCGCGTGATGCAGAGCAAGGCTGCCCTGCTCGGCGTGGCGCAGCGCGACATCGTGGACGCGGTGCAGGTCGCCCTGTCGGGGCAGGATGTGACCGCGTTGCACGATGCGAATGCGAAATATGCGCCGCCTATCCGTTTGAGCCTTCCTGCCGAGAAGCGCAGCCGTATCGACGATGTGCTCAAGCTCAAGGTGCGCGCGCGCGACGGCGCACTGGTGCCGCTGTCGGAGGTGGTGCAGGTGGTCAAGATGCAGCGCGACTACCCGATCTATCACAAGGACTTGCTGCCGGTGGTGTACGTGACCGGCGACATGGCGGGCGATTTGGACAGCCCGCTGTACGGCATGTTCGGCATCAACGGCCTGACTTCTGACATGGCGCTGGAGCAGGGCGGCACGCTGGAGTCCTGGTTCTTCCATCAGCCCTCGGACCCCTACGCAGGCTATGCGCTGAAGTGGGACGGCGAGTGGCAGGTGACGTTCGAGACCTTCCGCGACATGGGTATCGCCTACGGCGTGGGATTGATCCTGATCTATCTGCTGGTGGTGGCGCAGTTCAAGAGCTACGTCGTGCCGCTGGTGATCATGGCGCCGATTCCGCTCACCATCATCGGCGTGATGCCGGGGCACGCCCTGTTCGGCGCGCAGTTCACCGCGACCTCGATGATCGGCATGATCGCGCTGGCAGGCATCATCGTGCGCAATTCCATCCTGTTGGTGGACTTCGTCAACCTGCAGTTGCGCGACGGCATCGACGCGCAGCATGCGGTGATCAATGCGGCTGCCGCGCGCGCCAAGCCCATCGTCCTGACCGGGCTGGCCGCCATGCTGGGCGCATTGTTCATCCTGGATGACCCGATTTTCAATGGTCTGGCGCTGTCGTTGATCTTCGGTATCCTGGTGTCGACGGTGCTGACGCTGATTGTGATTCCGGTGTTGTACTACGCCACCTTATATAAGAAGTATCCGTAGGAAATTGCAGGGGGGGCAGGTTTTGTGTCCCCGCAAGGGGGAGGCCGACGGGTTCCCAACGGCTTCGCCGTTACCCGTTCGCTCTGCCCGCCCCGCGCGCAGCAACGGTTTCAAAGCTTGTTGGAAAAATTAAGGTAAAATCAAATTCGTTAAGGAGTATCAAACATGAACGCAGAACGCATTGTCCGTATCATTGCAGGTGGGTTTGTCCTGTTGTCTTTGGCGCTGGGTGCGGAAGCCAGCCCGCTGTTCGTCAGCAGTTACTTCTTGTTTTTCACCGCCTTTGTCGGCCTGAACCTGTTCCAGAGCGGTTTCACGCAGATTTGTCCCTTGAATAACATCCTCGCCCGTTTTGGCATCAAGGGAAGTTGCTAAAAAAACACGCGCCCTTTCCGTTTAACCTCGCCCACATCAGTTTGGCCTTCGTCGGCCTGATGTGGGTTTTGCCTTTTCTGTACTACCACCACGCTTATCCCATCACCACCTTCTATCAGGAGTGGGGGGCCGGTCTGCTCGGATTGTGTGCATTGCCGCTGCTGCTGACCGCGCGCTACTGGCAGGCGCCGGAAGTGCCGCGCATCGTGATGTTGCCCATCGGCTTGATGCTATTGCTGATGATCCAGTTCTTCGTCGGGCGCATCGAGCATTTCGATCACCTGATGCTGATGAGTCTGTATTTCCTGTTTGCCGCATTGTTGATGATGCTGGGCCGGCATCTGCGGGCGGAACTGGGTTTGCCGACAGTGGCAACCGTGCTGGCGGTGTTTCTGCTGGCGGGGGCTGAACTGAATACTTTGGCCGGCTTCCTGCAGCACTATCGCTGGAACACGTTCCTGAACCCGTTCGTCACCCTCAAGACCTCCGTCGCTGTATACGGCAACACCGCCCAGCCCAATCACTATGCCAGCTACCTCTCGTTCGGCTTGATCTCGCTGGGCCTGCTGCATGTGCGGCTGTCGATGCGGGCTTGGCAGACGGCCTTGCTGGCGGCGCCCATGCTGTTTGTCATGGCACTGTCCGGTTCGCGCAGTTCCTGGCTGTACCTGCTGTTTGTGGCTGGTCTGGCCTTCTGGGTGCAAAAGCGCGACCGCGCGGCGCGACCGCTGCTGTATTACAGCCTGCTGCTGGTGCTGGGTTTCTGGCAGATGCACTACGTGGTGCAGATTCCCTGGCTGGAGGGCTCCACCGGCAGCGTGACGACGGCGGAGCGCTTGTTCGGCGATAACGCCAGCGGCAGTATTCGTGTGCAACTGTGGCGCGAGGCGAGTCTGATATTTGCGCAGTTCCCGTTGCTGGGCGCGGGTTTTGGACAATTCGCCTTCCAGCATCTGCAACTGGCCGTGGAAATGCACAATCCGGGCATCGTCGGTCTTTACAACAATGCGCACAATCTGGTGATGCAGACCGCTGCGGAAGCGGGCACTGCGGGCTTGATCGTGTTGCTGCTGACGCTGGGAATGTGGCTCTGGCAGGCATTTGCGCGCGGTGCGCAATGGACTATTTACCAATGGTGGGGTTATGCCGTCCTGGCGGTGCTGGGCATACACAGCATGCTCGAATATCCGCTCTGGTACGCCTACTTCGTCGGTGTGGCGGCATTCATGCTGGGCATGTTCGACGTTACGGGCTATCGGCTGGAGTTGCGCAACGTCGGACGGGTGTCGGTTGCGCTGATGCTGCTGCTGGGTGCGCTGTCCTTGCTGCAGGTACATCTGGCCTACCAGCGGCTGGAGAATGCGCTGCTACTGCGGGGGAAAGCGGTTGCGGACCGCAGCCTGATCCCGCGCGTGCAGGAGGAACTGATGAAGGTGCACGAGTCGGCTCTGCTGAGTTCCTATGCCGAGATGTTCATCGCCAACACAATGGAAATCGGTCCCGACCATCTGCAGGAAAAGTCTCAATTGAACGAGCGCGTCATGCGCTTCATTCCCATAGCCCCTGTGGTGTATCACCAGGCCCTGCTGCTTGCCATGTCGGACAAGCCGGAAGAAGCCAAAGCCATGATGGAAAAGGCAATCTGGGGCTATCCCGCAGATTACCTGCGGGCGCGTGTGGAAATGGAAGACCTGGCACGCAAAGACCCCGCGCGCTTTGCCCCTCTGCTAGAATTCGCCACCCAAAAAATCGAGGAGTACCGAAGTGCTGCAATACCTGCAAAATAACATCTGGACCATACTGATCGCGCTGACCAGCGGCGCGATGCTGTTCTGGTCGTTTTTCGGTAACCGCATCCGCGGCATCAAGGAAGTCGACCACATCGGGGCGATGCAGCTCATGAACCACAAGAATGCGCTGGTGCTGGATGTGCGCGAACAAGGCGAATACGACGGCGGCCACATACTGGGCAGCAAGCTCATTCCGCTGGGCAAGCTGGGCGCGCGTCTGGGCGAGCTGGAAAAATACCGCGAGCGTCCCATTGTTGTGGTTTGCCGCAGCGGCCAACGCTCCGCTTCGGCCTGCGCACTGCTGGGCAAGCAGGGTTTTTCCCAGGCATTCAATCTGAACGGGGGCGTCATTGCCTGGCAAAAAGCCAGCCTGCCGCTGGAGAAATAATGGCCAAGATCATCATGTACTGCACCGAAGTCTGTCCTTACTGCGTGCGCGCCGAACAACTGCTGCAGCGCAAGGGCTTCACGGAGATCGAAAAGATCCGCATCGACCTGCAGCCCGAAATGCAGGAAATCATGATCCAGAAGACGGGGCGCCGCACCGTGCCGCAGATCTATATCAACGGCGAGCATGTCGGCGGATACGACGACATGGCCGCGCTTGATCGCGCGGGCAAGCTGGATGCAATGTTGAACAATAACCAATAAAGGAGACACCATGACCGAAGCCGCACAAGCCAACGCGCAATCGAACACGCAGCCGGTTTTCAATATCGAAAAGCTGTACGTGAAAGACATGTCGCTGGAAGTCCCGAATGCGCCGGCCATCTTTCTGGAGCGCGAGAATCCGCAGATCGACCTGCAACTGAACTCGCAAGCCGCGCCGGTTGAAGACGGTGTGTTCGACGTCACCGTGACCGTGACCGTGACAGCCAAGCTGCCCACAAAGGACAAGGTCCTGTTTCTGATCGAAGCCAAGCAGTCGGGCGTGTTCCAGATACGCAACCTGCCTGCCGAAGAGATGGAAACGGTGCTGGCGGTGGTCTGCCCGAATATTCTTTATCCCTACCTGCGCGAAGTCGTGTCGGATATGGCGGTGCGCGCCGGTTTTTCGCCGGTGGTGCTCAATCCGATCAATTTCGAGGCGATCTACCTGCAGCAAAAGCAGCAGAAACAGGCTCAGTCTACCGAGGCGGTTAAACACTAAATGGCCATGGCGAAAGGCCATATTCGAAAAAGAAACTCGACATGTCCTTTCCCCTCACCCGCATGCCACCCCCCTATCCAACTTTCCCCCGCAAGCGGGAGAAAGGGCAAACGAGAAAGGCAATCTTGAATCCTTGGACACTGCTGCTGTTGCTCCTTGCCAGTCAGACGGCTATGGCTTTCGACTTTGTCTCGGTTGCCGAGCCGGCCATTCTGTACGACGCCAATTCGCTCAAGGCCAAAAAGCTGTTCGTCGCCACACGCTATCTGCCCCTGGAGCAGGTGGTGGTGCTGGACAACTGGGTCAAGGTGCGCGACAACACGGGCAAGCTGTTCTGGATCGAAAAGCGCCAGTTGAGCGGCAAGCGCTATGTGATCGTCACCGCACCGCTGACTGTGGTGCGCGCCAGCCCGGAAGACAAGGCGGATGCGGTATTCAAGGGCACCAAGCAACTCGGCCTGGAATGGCTGGGTAATACCGGCAGTGGCTGGGTCAAGGTGCGTCATGAAGACGGAAGCACGGGCTATCTCAAGTCCGGCGATGTGTGGGGTAACTGATGAAACTAGCCGTATTGGGTTCCGGCGCATGGGGGACAGCCTTGGCCGTCAGTTTTGCGCCGCGCCATCAGGTCACGCTCTGGTCGCGTGAAGCCGCAGAGATAGAGACGATGGTCAGAGAGCGCTACAACCAGCGCTTTCTGCCGGATATTCCGCTTCCCGCCGAACTTAAACTATCCGCCTCGTTGCAGGAAACATTGGTCGATGCCGAACTGGTCATCGTCGCCGTCCCGGTCGCCGGGCTGCGCAGCACATTGCAACTTCTGGCCAAGTTGCCAGCGCCCGTTCCGGTAGTCTGGGTATGCAAGGGTTTTGAAAGCGAGACTTCACTGTTTCCGCACCAGATCGCGGAGCAGATACTGCCGGCCAGCTTTCCGCGCGGGGTGTTGTCTGGACCCAGCTTCGCGCAGGAAGTGGCGCGCAGCCAGCCGACTGCCATGACGCTGGCGTCAAACGACGGCGAGTTCGCGCAGTGCACTGCCAAGGCTTTGCATCACTCGCGCTTGCGCATTTATTCCAGTACGGATGTGGTGGGCGTCGAAATCGGCGGCGCGGTCAAGAACGTGCTGGCCATCGCGGCGGGTATCTGCGACGGCATGCAGATGGGACTCAACGCGCGTGCAGCCTTGCTCACGCGCGGCTTGGCCGAAATGACCAGGCTGGGGTTGCATATGGGCGGCAAAGCCGAGACGCTGGGCGGCTTGTCCGGCGTGGGCGATCTCATCCTCACCTGCACCGGCGACCTTTCGCGCAACCGCCAGGTCGGCATGCTGCTGGCGCAACACAAATCGTTAAGCAATATCCTCAACGAGCTCGGGCATGTGGCCGAAGGCGTCTACACCGCGCGCGAAGTGCATCGAATCGCGCAGCAGCTCGGCGTCGACATGCCGATCTGCGAGGCGGTCTACCGCGTGCTGTACGAAGACTTTGCGGCAGACAAGGCGGTCGAAGTGCTGCTGAGCCGTCTGCCGGGCAATGAATTCCAAAAGGATTTAGGAACTGGGATTTAGGATTTAGGAAAGACAGGATTGCGTCCGCCCCAAAATCCTAGTTCCTAAATCCCAAATCCTGCTTCTCAAACCCGCACTGCCGCCACGCCTCAAACACCGCCACCGCCACCGTATTCGACAAGTTCAGGCTACGGTTGTCCGGCAACATCGGTAAACGCAGACGCCGTTCCGGTGCGAACGATTCCAGCACTTCCATAGGCAAGCCTCGGCTTTCCGGTCCGAACAGAAAAGCATCCCCGGCTTGAAACTGCACCTCGTGGTAGGGATGCGAAGCCTTCGTCGTGAAAGCGAATACTCTCGCCAGCGGCAGGCTTTGCAGGCAGGCGGCAAGATTGTCATGCACCTTCATCGTGGCGTATTCGTGGTAATCCAGCCCCGCACGTTTCAAATTCTTGTCGTCGAGATCGAAGCCCAGCGGGCGGATCAGGTGCAGTTGCGCACCGGTATTTGCGCACAAACGGATGATGTTGCCGGTGTTGGGCGGAATTTCGGGTTCGAACAAGATTACGTTAAACATGAAGAAGGCGCTCAGAATGCTTGTCAGTAAAGGGAAAAACAGCTAACTTCCGTACTTACAGCCGGGTTTGAAAAAGTCACACAGGGGGAATTATGGCGCGTCCGGAGAAAGTCCGCTTAGGCGATCTGCTGGTTCAGCAGAAACTCATTTCACTGGATCAACTCCAGTTTGCGTTGGATCAGCAGAAGCGCAGCGGCCGCAAGCTCGGTCGCGTGCTGGTGGACAACGCTTTCGTTTCAGAAGACCAGATCTCCGAAGCCATCGCCAAGCAGCTCAACATCCCCTACATCAACCTCAAGTACTACAACGTCAACCTCGAGATCGTGCGGCGTCTGCCGGAAAACCAGGCGCGGCGTTTCCGCGCGGTGGTGCTGGAAGAGCGCAACGGCGTGCTGCTGGTCGGCATGGCCGACCCGACCGACCTATTTTCCTTCGACGAAATCGCGCGCGTACTCAAACGCGACATCGACGTCGCCGTGGTTACCGAAGGCCAGTTGCTCGAAACCATCGACCGCGTGTACCGCCGCACCGAGGAAATCTCCGGCCTGGCGCGCGAGGTCTCGGAAGATCTGGGCGACAGCTACGTCGACTTTGGCGCGCTGAGCGACACGGTCGGCACCGAAGAGGCGCCGGTTGTCAAGTTGCTGCAGTCCGTTTTCGACGACGCCACCCAGGTGCGCGCTTCGGACGTGCATATCGAGCCGCAGGAATCGCGCTTGCAGATACGCTTCCGTATTGATGGTGCGCTGCACCTGCAAACCGAGACCGACAGCAAGATCGCCTCCGCGCTCGCTCTGCGCCTGAAGCTGATGTCGGGCCTGGATATCTCGGAAAAACGCCTGCCGCAGGACGGGCGCTTCAATATCCGCGTGCGCGACCAGGCGATCGACGTGCGTATTTCCACCATGCCCACGCAGTATGGCGAATCGGTCGTCATGCGTCTGCTCAACCAGAGCGGCAGCTTTCTTACGCTGGACAAACTCGGCATGCCGCCGGATATGCTCAAGCGTTTCCGCGAGATCATCCACCGCAGCAACGGTATGGTGCTGGTCACCGGCCCCACCGGCAGCGGCAAGACCACCACGCTGTACGCCGGGTTGTCGGAGATCAACACCGTCGACCAGAAAATCATCACCGTGGAAGACCCGGTGGAATATCGCCTGCCCGGCATCAACCAGGTGCAGGTGAACGAAAAGATCGAGCTGTCTTTTTCGCGTGTGCTGCGCGCCGCTTTGCGCCAAGACCCGGATGTGATTCTGGTCGGCGAAATGCGCGATGCAGAAACCGCGCAGATCGGCATGCGCGCCGCGATGACCGGTCACCTCGTGTTCTCCACGCTGCACACGCGCGACACGGCCGGCACCCTGTTCCGTTTGGTGGATATGGGCACGCCCAAATACATGGTGGCGTCTTCGGTGCAGGTGGTGCTGGCGCAGCGCCTGCTGCGCCGCGTTTGCGAAAGCTGCAGCGAGACGCATGTACCCACGCCGCAGGAAGCCGAGTGGCTGGAAGCGGAGGGCCTGCCGCGCAACGACTGGGGCACGCTGCTGCACGGCCGCGGTTGCTCGCATTGCAACGGTACCGGTTATCGCGGGCGCACAGGCGTGTACGAGATGCTGGAAATGAGCCAGGCGCTGGTGGAGGCCGCAGCACACGAGGACAACCGGCATTTCATGCAGGTTGCACGCGATCATCTGAAAGGCAAGACTTTGCTTGACGCCGCCATGCGCGAAATGAAGCTGGGCCGCACCAGCGTGCTGGAAGTCATGCGCATCAGCAACCAAGTGGAAGATTGATGCCCGTATTTGCCTACAAGGGAAGAAGCAGTCGCGGCGATCTGGTGCAGGGTTCGCTGGAGGGGGCGGACAGCGGCGCCATCGCCGACCAGTTGCTGAATACCGGCATCACGCCGACCGAAATCAAAGTCACCACCCAATCGGTTCGCAGCAGCAGCAACACCGAGGTCAGCCTGTGGAAACGGCTGACGACCGAGAAGAAGGTCGACGTGATGGAGCTGATGCTGTTCAGCCGCCAGATGTACACCTTGCTCAAGGCCGGCGTGCCCATCATGCGCGCGTTGGCCGGTTTGCAGGAATCCACGCAGAACCCCGCTTTCGCAGCCATGCTGCAGGATCTGCGCGAAAGCCTGGACAGCGGGCGCGAACTGTCCGCCGCGTTGCGCCGCCACCCAAAAGTGTTCTCGCCGTTCTATCTGAGCATGGTGCAGGTCGGCGAAATGACCGGCATGCTGGATGAAACCTTCCTACGCCTGTACGAACACCTTGAATTCGAGAAGGACATGAAAGACCGCATCAAGTCGGCGGTGCGCTATCCCATGTTCGTCGTGATCGCGATGGCGATTGCCATCGTCATCGTCAACATCTTCGTCATTCCCGCTTTCGCCAAGGTGTTCGAGGGCTTTCACGCCGAGTTGCCGCTGATGACCAGGATATTGATGGGTTTCTCCACCTTCATGGTTGATACGTGGCCGATACTGTTGGCGCTGCTGATCGGCGCGGCGGTTGCGTTTCGCTCCTGGATCAACACGGTGGACGGGCGCTACAAATGGGACCACTACAAGCTTAACCTACCCATTGCGGGCCGCATCATCATGAAGGCGACGCTGGCGCGTTTCGCGCGCAGCCTGGCGCTCTCGTTCAAAAGCGGCATTCCCATCGTGCAGGGCCTGAACTCGGTCGCCATGGTGGTGGACAACGAATTCATGCGCAGCCGCGTCGAGCAGATGCGCGACGGCGTGGAGCGCGGCGAAAGCATTTTGCGTACTGCGTCGACAACCGGCGTATTCAACCCCACCGTCCTGCAGATGATCGCCGTGGGCGAAGAAACCGGCGACATGGACGGCCTCATGTTCGAAATCGCGGGCATGTACGAGCGCGAAGTGGAATACGAAATCAAATCCCTGAGCGCCAACATCGAACCCATCATGATCGTGACGCTGGGCGGCTTGGTGCTGGTGCTGGCGCTGGGCATCTTCCTGCCGATGTGGGACTTGGGCAAGGCGGCGTTGCATTGATGAAAAACATCAGGATTGAGGAATTGGGAATTAGGATTTTGGGGCGCGTGCTGCCCGCGCAGGTGTTTGCTCAATCCTCTGTCCGGGTATCCAAAATCCAAAATCCCAAATCCTCAAAAGGCTTTACTCTTCTCGAACTCATCGTTGTCATCAGCATCGTCGCAATCATGGCAGGGGTGTTCCTGAGTCGCGTTCCTTTCTATCAGGAGCAGGCCGAAAAAACCGTCATGGAACAAATGGCCGGAGCGATGCAAAGCGCGCTGGTGATGCGTTATGGCTCAATGCTGGCGCAAGGATCGGTAACTGAAAAGGATTTGAAGGCGCTGGCAACCTCCAATCCAATGGAGTGGTTGCAAAAGAAACCTGGGAACTATGCGGGCGAATATTTCGCCCCAACGCCGAAAACGGTTGCTCCGGGGCACTGGATGTTCGACCTGAAGTCGCGCGACCTGATCTATGTTCTGGATCGCAGCGAATACTTCACACCCGGCAAAGACGGCCATAAGTGGATACGTTTTCACGTCAAACTGGAATACGAGCCGGGATCGAAAAACAAACAGGAGCCTGTAGCAACCTTGTTCGAACCCACCGTGGCCTATCGCTGGTTTAATTGAGGTGCATATGAATCCTGTCGTTGAATCCCTGTTGCTGCGTTCCGCCATCTTATTTCTGCTGGTGGGCAGCCTCGCCGGTCTGGTGGTCGGCGCACTGCTGATATCGAGTCCGCAACGCCTGCGTTCGGCCGGCAACATCCTCAACCGCTGGGTATCCACCCGACAACTGAACAAATCGCTGGATCGTAACGTCGTCCTTGACTCATGGCTCTACCGCTATCGTCGCGCCAGTGCATGGCTGATATTGCTGGGCTCCGGTTATATCCTCTATGCGTTTACCATCGATCTGGATCGGGCTGTCGCCGTCATCGAGCTATCCAAACGTTTCACCCTGCCGACCGACTTGGTGGGGGCGCTGCTGGATGCGCTGGTGCTGATTGCCTTGCTGGGTGCGTTGCTTGCCGTCTTCGTCGGTCTGTTCCTGTTGCTGCGCCCCAGCCTGCTGTGGAACTTCGAGCAGGGTGCAAACCGCTGGCTGTCGCTGCGCCAGGCCCTGAAACCGCTGGAAATACAGCGCGGCGGCGCCGACGAATTCATATTCAAGTACGCGCGGCGCGCGGGTATCGCCCTGATGGTGGGCAGCCTCTATACACTGGTGCTGCTGAGTTTCTGGTTGGTTCGGTTCCACTGACCATTCATCGGTAATCCTCTAGCCATTTATCGGTAATCCTTTAATTATCTTCTCTAAGTCTTTGCCGCAAAGCATATTTTGCTTGCTTTCCGCTATGCTTTCCTCTAGATTGTTGTCTAACTCGGCAAGGCGAAATGTTGCGGCATTGCGCAAAACGGGCGGAAGAAGCAAAAAACGGGCTGCGGCCCTTAATATCTACAGGAGTGAATGTTATGAAAAAGCAACAAGGTTTTACACTGATCGAACTGATCGTGGTGATCGTGATTCTGGGTATTCTGGCTGCGACGGCTTTGCCGAAGTTTGTAGGCGTCAGCACCGAGGCGCGCGTTGCCGTCCTGAAAGGTCTTGAGGGTTCGGCTAAATCGGCAGCTACGATGGCATATGGTACGGCCTTGGCCAAGGCCGTTGACGTGAATGCGGCGACCGCAACAATGACTGTAACTGGAGTTGGTTCCGTTGACTTGGTGTACGGGTATCCAGCGACAACTTCGATTAATGCTTTGTTGCAGGAAAGCGCTGGGGCAACCTATGCTGCAGGTGTCTGGACGCTGCAGACGGGCTGCACCTTGACTTATGCAGTGCCGACGGGTTCCGGTGTGTTGCCTACATACACCCGAGCTGAAGGCGGTTGCTAATTGATCAGGGAGCTTAACTGGCTAGCCCGGTTGAGCAGAGTGTAAGAAAAGGGGGCTTCGGCCCCCTTTTTTTGTTGGTCATGGATCCGTTTTGCTACACTGCAAACTTGGTTGTGAGTGGACTTAAGGGGGCGCAGGTGATGCGATTGAATACCGGGCAGAGCGAAACAATAGTGCAGGAAACCGGGAGTTTTTTCGGTGCTCAGTCCGACGCGCGACGGTTCGGTTTGAATGTGGTCCGCACTCAATGCGATGCACCTGCGTGTCGGTCGAGTTGGGCAAGAGCAGGCAATGTGCATGGTCTCTCTAGGCCCGCCATCTTCGTGGGCAATCCGCAGCAACCAGGCAAAAAGAAGGCTCAACGCGGCTTCACTTTGACTGAGCTAATTATGGTGATAGTCATCATGGGTATTCTGGCGGCGGTAGCGGCACCGCGATTTTTCGACAAGAACGCATTCGATAGTCGCGGCTACTACGATCAGGTTATGTCAACTTTGCGTTTTGCGCAGAAAACGGCTGTGGCACAACGTCGTCCGGTATGTGTGGCATTCACGGCGGGCAGCATAGAGCTGACGATTGATAGCTCAATCCCTCCTGACGGCGGGTGCGATGCTGCCCTGACCAGCCCGGAAGGGCTTGCGCCTTACATCGTCACCGCGCCAAGTGGTGTGACGCTGTCGGATTTTGTGACGCCTTTCAGCTTCACTGCGTTGGGTCGGGCGACCGTGGCGCAGAGCATTACGGTGAGCGGTTACGCGACACCCATCACGGTGGAAGCGGAGACGGGCTATGTGCATTAAGTTGCTAGTCTGGATTCCGGCCTGCGCAGGTGTGCCGAAAAAACATGGCACCTGTCAGGGTGTGTCTGGCAGGAGCAATGCCGCAGGGATTCAGAGATGAAATTAACCGAACTGTTTCGGTCTTTGTCGGATGGGCAGGTGCAGTACGTCCTGGTCGGTGGCTTGGCAGTGCAACTGCACGGTTTCATGCGTTCCACTTTTGATGTGGATTTGGTGCTGGCAATGAATGACGACAACCTCATGCGATTCATCGCGGTGGCCAAACAGTTGGGATTGATTCCCTCGATTCCGGTGCCGATTGATGCGCTAAGGGATGCACGCCAGATTGAGCAATGGCATCGGGAAAAAGGTATGCTGGCTTTTGCTTTGAGAGAGCCTCAAGTCGGCGGAGGTGTGGTGGATATTCTGGTACGTCCGGAAGTGCCATTTGAACAGCTCAGGGATAATGCCGTGGCAGGGGCGTTGTTCGAGCGGCAAGTGTGGATAGCGTCCATCGATGACCTGCTGACGATGAAACGCAGCGCGAGCCGTCCCAAAGATCGACTCGACATCGACGCACTGGAAAAGATCAAACGTGGAGAAGATCCAAATGTTTGAAACCGAAATACGCGTGCGCCGCACCATTTCCGAACAGGACATGCTTGCCCGGCTGGCACAGTCAGAGCAAATGCGGGAGTTCTGCATTCAAATGTGGATGCAGAACCCTGCATTGGCAAAGCAAGGCGGCGTTATTGTGCAAAACCTGCTGACTCGGCTTGAGTGCGAGGAACCGGAAGAAGCAGCCGCGGCTAGTCCGGGTGCCGGTAAAGCAAAGCAACGCGGTGTCAGCTTGGTCGAGCTGATCATGTTTATTGTCATTATCAGCGTGGCGCTGACGGGTATCTTGCTAGTGATTAATATCACCACCCGTCACAGCGCAGATCCGCTGATCCACAAACAGGCGCTTGCCATCGCCGAGTCGTTGCTGGAAGAGGTGCAGTTGATGCCTTTTACGTATTGCGATCCGGATGATGCCAATTTCCTGACTGCCGCATCCAGCGTGAGTTGCGCAACCACGCCTGAAGGCATCGGTGCAGAGACTATCGGCGGCACGACTGAGATACGCTTGGGGGGCTCAGGCTTGAATGCGCGTTTTGACAATGTGAGCGATTACAACACTTTTGTTCCCGGCGCGGTGGTCGATATCAGCGGGAATGCGGCACCCGCGGGGTATATTGCTACCATCGCAGTTGGTAATCCGGCAGTGGGTTTGGGGGCCGTTCCACTTGCAGAAACGCTGCTCATTACCGTGACAGTCACGGGGCCGGATGGAGTTCCAATCCGGTTAGACGGTTACCGTACGCGCTATGCGCCGAATAGCGGGCCATGATGAGTAAACGTCAATTACAGGGTTTTACCTTGGTCGAAATGATCGTCGTGATCGTCATCACGGGCATCATCGGCGGCATGGTGGCGATGTTCTTGCGCGCACCGGTGCAGGGCTATGTGGACAGCGCGCGCCGCGCGGGGCTGACCGACATTGCCGACACCGCCACTCGCCGCATTTCGCGCGATCTGCACCTGGCATTGCCGAACAGCGTGCGCGTGACGGGCGCATGCGGTGCGGCTGCATGTTTCGTCGAGTTTATTCCGACCATAGGCGGCGGGCGCTATCGTGCAGATACCGATACGACAGATGATGTTTGTCCGGGGGGCAATACGAACGACGACATTCTGTCTTTCGATGACCCCGACACTTGTTTTGAAGTGATAGGCGCGATTCCGCCGGGTGTGGTGGCAGGAGATCAGATCGTGGTGTACAACTTGGGCATTAGCGACCCAGTTAAGGGTACAAACGCCTATGACGGAAACACAACAACAGCACATAATCGGCGCGCAGTCAGCGCTGTCGGCGCGCACAGCATTTCGATCACTTCGGCCAATGCGCTTCCTTTTGATTCTTGCGTTCGCGAGGGAGGGATCATCCTGGGCGGCTGCCGCTTTCAGGTCGTGCAAACGCCGGTGACGTATGCGTTTAACCCGGTTGCCCGAACATTATCGCGCTGGCAGGGCTATGCCATCCAATCGGGTCAGCCAACTACCCTTCCTGCAGCGGGATCAGCCTCGATACTGGCAACCAATGTGACTGCCTGCACATTCACTTACGATGCAGTCTCGCAGCGCTCCGGACTGGTGACCATGCACCTGACCATAAGCGATCACGGCGAAGACGTTACCCTGTACTCTGCAACTCATGTAAACAACGTGCCATGAAGACACTGCAAAAAGGATTCAGCATTATTTCTGCCATCTTCCTGTTGGTGGTGCTGGCGTTTCTCGGCGCGGCGATGGTGACTTTTTCGACCAATCAGCACATGAGTTCAGCCATGGACGTTATTGGTACGCGGGCATATCAAGCGGCGCGGACGGGTGTGGAGTGGGGGGCTTATCAGGTGCTGCGCGGCGGCGGGGCAGGTGCGTGCGCAGGTGTGTTGCCGCCAGCAACGTTTGCCGGGACAACGCTGAACGGATTCACGGTGACGGTGACTTGCGTGCCAACCGTGGCAAGCGAAGTGACCGCAACCGGCGGCATAGTGACCGTCTACGACCTGACTTCGACTGCATCACAAGGTGGAACGCCCGGTTCGCCGGGCTATGTCGAGCGACGGATACAGGTCAGCATCGCACAGTGAATAATCGAGCTGGCATACGTTGGAGATGCATCATGAATAACATACTGCTTTGCCGGAACTACCGCCTGATCAAGTTGCTCTTGCCTGCGCTGTGTGTCGTTGCGCTTTCCTTGCTGAACGGCTGGAGTGCCATGGCGGCTACAGCAACCGCCAGTCCTGCCACCTGTGCAAGTGTGGTTGGCATAGGTTCGGTGGATTGGAGCAATTCCACACAGGCAGTTTCCAGCGATAACAACAGGGCGTCGGCTTCGGTTGACGGTTCAACTACACGATTCTTGCGATGCACAGGTTATGGTTTTGCCATACCTGCGGGAGCGACAATTGATGGCATTACCGTCAATGTCGAGCGGAGATCTTCCAGAACCGACGGTGGCGGCAGTGTTGATGCCGCCATGCGGCTGGTCAAAGCGGGCGTGATTGGCACGACTGATCACTCTACGAGCACGACCTATACAACGTCCGATGTGGTTGAGGCGCATGGTAGCGCGTCAGATTTATTGTGGGGGACCACCTGGACTGCCGCCGATATTAATAACACCAATTTTGGGGCGGCATTTGCCGCCACCAAGGCAAGTTCCAGCGGCAACGCACATACGATCAGCGTGGATCATATCCAGATTGTGGTCAATTACACACCAGCACCTCGGTCATGTGTATCGGTAGTCACGGGCAATTGGAGCAATGCCAACACCTGGAATTGCGGTGCCGGACCTGGTGACGGCCCGCCTACTGCCATTGACAGCGTCACGATCAACAATCAGGTGGTGTCGCTGGATACCAGCGCCAGTGCAGTATCGCTTACCGTCAACTCGGGTACTTTGCAGCAAACCGGGTCTGTCGCGCGGAGCCTGAGCATCAGCGGAAATGTGACCAATTCCGGCACGGTGGCGGACAACGGAATCAACGGCAGTTTTGATCTGACTGTGGGCGGCAATCTGACGGTCAACGGCACATCGTTCACCGTCGACAACCTGACCGTTGCGGGCAACACGACCATTGGCGCTACCTTCACGGTCAGAACCGACTTCAATGTCGGTGGTGACCTGACGAATAATTCCGCTGCCCTCACGGTCAACAATCTGATTTTCGAGCGTGCCGGGACGCAGGCGGCAACTTTCTACGGCACCCTGAGCTCGGTCACCAATCTCACTGTGAATGCGGGCAGCACGGTGTCGAGTGCCAACTATTCCACGCTCAATCTGCGAGGCAACCTGACCAATAACGGGGCAATCAGCCTGCCCAACACATCCTGGCTGATAAATGGAACAACAGCGCAAAGCATTGGAGGCATCACCGACACCGGCCTCGGCAATCTGACCATGAATAATGCCAGCGGCCTGACGTTGAGCCGCAATGTGACCGTGCCGGGAACGTTGACCCTGACCAGCGGCGATATCGCCACCGGCGTATTCAGTCTCATCGCCAGCGCGAATTGTCCCGGTGCGGTATCCGGCGGCAGTGCCGCCAGCTATGTGAACGGCAACCTGCGTTTGACGTATCCTGCTTGGAGCGTGACCTGTGTATATCCTGTCGGCAGTGCCATGGTTTATGCGCCGATCTCCGTCACCGTCCCCCACTTTGCGGGCATCGCGGGAGGAACGCTTACCGGCAGCGCCGCCAATGGCGAGCACCCCCAAATATCCACCTCGGGAATCAACCCGGCGCAGGATGTCAACCGCTATTGGACGCTGGGCGCCGTCGGCGACACGATGTCCACTTTGCCAAGCGGGGGGAGTTACACCGCCACTTTCAACTTTGTTGCGGGTGATGTGGATGTCGGCGCAACGGTTTCCACTTTCCAGGTTGGAATGCGCGGCGCGACAACTTGGTCTGCCTTGGCCGGTTCGGCGAGCGGCACAACGGCCACTTACCCCGGACAGACTATCTTTGGCAGTTATGCGGTGGGCGCGGTGCTGCCGCCTGTAGTGACCCTCGGCAAATCTGCCGGGACTTCTGCTGCGGCTGTCGACAGCTATGTAACGTACGAACTTACGGCCACCAATTCCACGCCCGGCGCATTGAACAATGTGGTGCTGACGGATGTGATTCCGGCCACCATGACCTACACCACCAATGCGGCCACGCTGGGGACCGTGAACGTGGTCGGCCAGACCCTCACCTGGACCATTCCCTATCTGCCCTCGGGCGGTAGCGCGCAGTTAACGCTGGTGGTTCAGCCGACAGCGCAGGGCACATATACCAATACCGTCACCTCGCCGGGTGCAACCCCGGCCAGCGCCGACATCCTGATTCTGCCGAGCGCCATTACGCGCTACAGCATGGACGAGGCCGCAGGATCGTGGACGGGGGCGACCGGGGAGGTGATCGACAGCGGCGGCAATGGGTTGAACGGACGGCGCCGCACGACTACCACGCCCACCACCACCAATACGGTCGCGCCCAGCCCGACCATCGCATCCGAGCATCCTTCGGTCGTTGGCGGATTCTGCAATGCGGGCAGTTTCGACGGCAGAGCCGTAGTGGAATCGGCGAGCAGTCCGTATTTCCAGTTTACCAACCGGCTATCGGCATCAGCCTGGATTTATCCGACCGCCTATCCCACTGGAGGCAGCGATCTATATTCGATCCTGTCCAACGACGTCAATTACGAGTTTCACCTAAATCAACAAGGGCGGCTGTACTGGTGGTGGAACTCCTCCACCCTGACTTCCGCCGCGATAATTCCAACGAATCAATGGACGCACATCGCCATTACCTTCGATTCGACACCCGGAAACAGAAGGCAGCGCATCTATATCAACGGGGTGGAGGATGTGAACACAAACAACTGGACGGGTACCCTGGCGACCAATGCCTGTCCGTTCTATATCGGCGGGGATATCGCTACCGGTTCTGGTTGCGGCTTGCTCCCCGCGCGGAATTTCCACGGCATGATAGACGAGGCCAAAATCTACGACTATGAGCTGACCGCAGCCGAAGTTCAGGCGGACATGAATCTGGGCAGGCTGTGCGGGGCAAGCACTTTCGATCATATCCAGATCGAACATGACGGCACGGCATCCACTTGCGCTCCCAAGACTGTAACGGTGAAGGCCTGCATGAACGCGAGTTGTTCCAGCCTGTATCCGGGGACGGTGACGGTTCATCTTTCGCCCAACGGCTGGACCCCCAGTGACATCTTGACGATAAACGGCGGTGTGGCGACGGCGACATTGAATAACTCCGCTATCAGCGCGCCCACCCTGACACTGGGCACGACCAGTGTGTCGCCCAATCCTGCGGGAGCCACTCGCTGCTTCAATGGTGCGACGGAAACGTGCACCCTGAGCGTCGGCGCGACCGACTGCTCGTTCGACGCTGTCGAAGTCGGCGCCAATCCGCAAACGCATCTCTACACCAAGCTGGCCGGAACGGCTTTCAATCTGGATGTCGTGGCGGTGGGCACGCCCGCCACCACGGTCGATACCACCAAGAACACCACGGTGTCGGTCGATCTTGTCGATACATCCAGCGCAGCCTGCTCTTCAACCAGCACGGCATTGAATACGGCACAGTCCGTTACGCTTGCCGCAGGGCGCAGAACGGTCTCGATGACCTGCGCTGCCGTGGCACCAAGCGCCCAAGTGCGCATCAGGATCGGATCGGCAGCGCCGTACACGTACGCCTGTTCCTATGACAAGTTCGCCGTGCGACCTTCTGCGGTGGTCTTGAATTCCACTAACACGCTGGCGACTCCGCCAAGTCCGTCCGATGCGAACACCATTCGGGCCGGGGCCTCCTTCAATCTTGGCGCAGCGACGGCACCCACCGGCTACATCGGCGTGCTGACGCTGGTGCCCAGCGCGCTAACTGCACAATTGCCGAGCAATGTATCGGCCCAGATCAGCGGCGGTACGGTGGGTGCGCTTGCGCTCACTCCTTTTACGGTCAACACCGTGACCTATAACTCAGCGATACAGGCAAACACTGCGCAGGGCAGTAACGCCACGTATTCCGAAGTGGGCTACTTCTATGCCAATCCCGGCACTTTCCGCGACACGGGTTTCACCAGCGTAGATCAGATCAATCAACTGCCGAATTGCGCCACCACCGACACCTGCGACTGCCTGCTGTCGGCGAACACCACCAACGGCACTGTGCCCAACAACCTTTCCGATGTGCTCATCAATGGTCGCTATGGATGTTATGTCGGCAACAAGACAGGCTTTGCCTTTGGGCGCTTCATCCCAGATCATTTCGATACCGCAATCGGCACCGTGGCCGGTGTGCCCATGCTCTGCCCGGCAGGACAGATATGCCCATGCCCAAGCGGTTCGATCTGCCCGCCAGCGGCATCGACCGGTTTCGTTTATTCCGGCCAGAATTTCACCACCCAAGTCATGGCCAGGAACCTGGCGGGCGGCACGACGCTGAATTACTACAGCAATTATGCTCATGCCGTGACGCTGGGTGCATGGGATGCGCCGGGCAGCGTAGCAGACCAGAATCCGAACGGTGCACTGGCCAATACCGCCATCACCGCCGCAACTTTCGGGGCGGGTGTAGCAACTACCGCAATTGACCGGCCGCTCTACACCTTGGATACGGTGGCGACAGCACCGACCGATATTTACCTGCGTGCGACTGAGTCAGCAGGCGGCGACGGCGTGACCTCGCGACGGGCGAGTGCCCCGGCGACTTCGGTCGAAGGCGGGGTGCAGGTGCGGGTCGGTCGCATGAAAGTCTCTAGTGCTTATGGTTCGGAGCAATTGCCGCTACCGTTGACTGCAACGGTGCAGTACTGGGATGGAACGAGTTGGCTGACCAGTTCCACCGATAATGTGACCTCGTTCAATCCTGCAACCATGCTGGTAACCATCAGAAAGGGGCCGTTGCTGGTCGGCAATGTCGTCGTGACAAATATCGGGTCGGTTGCGGTCGCGGCCGGGCTGAGATCGTTTACCGTGAACAGGCCGGGGATTGCCGGCAGTGCCGATATTCTTCTGGGCGGCGCGGACGCGCCGAGCTATTTGCTGACGGGCAGCAATGGGGAGGCTGTGAATCCGGGCGTTGCCGGGCTCGTGACCTTCGGCGTTTACAAGGGGGCGAACCAGTTTATCTATATGCGCGAGGCTTATTGATGTCCGTTTGCTGACAAGTGGGAGTTCTGCCCGAAGTGGCGGCAATTGTCGGAATTGGCGCTGTTTGTCCGGAAATAGTCATTTCCTGTCCGGCGATGGTCGAAGCGCGGCAAAAAATCCCTTGACAGCAATGGGTTAGTAACTTAAGTTCACGCTAATTATGGAAATGCCCCAATTCTTCAAAGTTTTCAAGAAAAGTAGCCGTGCCAGCGGGTGGATTGCCGTCGTTATCAGCAAGCGGGGCGTGCATATTGCGCAGGCAAAATATGTGGGTACTCGCCCGCAAATTTCGAAGTGCGTTTTTTACCCGCTCCCCGAGGTGACAGCCTCCACGCTGGAAAAGGTGCGCAAGGATGCGCAACTCGAAGACGCCAGATTTACCACGCTGCTGTCCGCCAACGAATATCAACTGATGATGGTGGATGCGCCGAATGTTCCGGTCGATGAGCTGAAGACCGCGATACGCTGGAAAATCAAGGATTCGCTGAGTTACCACATCGACGATGCCACCATCGACGTGCTGCAGATACCTGTCAATAAATACGGCGGCGACCGTCCGCAATCGCTTTATGCCGTTGCCGCTTCCAACGAGACGATACGCAGGCGTATCGAATTGTTCGAGAAAGCCAAAATCGAGTTGAGCGTGATTGACATCCCGGAAATGGCGCAGCGTAACGTCGCGGCCCTGTTCGAGATGGAAGGGCGCGGTCTGGCGATGCTGGCCTTCGGCGACGAGGGCGGCTTGCTCACCATTACTTGTGACGGCGAGCTGTTTCTGGCGCGCCGCCTGGAAATCACGCTGGGACAGTTGCAGGACGCGGACGAAAATCTGCGCCAACAGTACCTGGACCGTGTGGAGCTGGAAGTGCAGCGCTCGCTGGATTACTTCGACCGCCAGTTCCATCACATTCCGGTGAATCGCATTTTGCTGTCCGCGCCGGAATCGCTGGGGCTGGACAAGATGCTCACGACCAATCTGGGTTTGCCCGTGGAAATGCTGGATTTGGCGCAGGGCATGGATATTTTCGCCGTGCCGGAATTGACGGACAGCGAATTTGTCAGTTACGCCCTGCCCGTGCTGGGCGCGGCTTTGCGTCATGAGAAGAAGGCGCTATGAGCCAGCAGATCAATCTTTTCAATCCGGTATTCCTGAAGCAGAAGAAGTATTTTTCTGTGACCGCGATGTTGCAGGCGTTGGGTTTGATTGTGCTCGGGTCGGCGGTGTTTTACGGCTACGCGGCGTACCAGGTCGCGCAGTTGTCGAAACAGGCGGACGAAATGGGCAAGCGCTATGTGTCCGAGCAAACGCGGCTGGCCAACTTCACCAGAGAATATTCGCTGCAGCAAACCGGACAGAAGCTGGAAGACGAACTGAAACAGGTGGAAGCGCAGGCGGCCGCACAGGACACGGTGCTGAATCTGCTCAAGAGCGGTGCGCTCGGCAACACCGAGGGTTATTCGGAGTATATGCGCGCATTTGCGCGGCAGTCGGTCAGCGGCCTGTGGCTGACCGCGTTCGACATCACCGGGGACGGCGCGCAGATGAGTTTGAGCGGTGCAGTGGTGAATCCGCGGCTGGTGCCGTCGTTCATACAGCGCTTGGGGCGGGAAAGGGTTATGCACGGCAAGACATTCTCCACGTTGCAGATGCAGCAGCCCAAGAAAGACGGCGAGCGCCTGGTTCCGCGCTATGTCGAATTCAGTCTGCGCTCGACCGCGATACCCGATGAGGCGAAGAAATGAAGATTAAGGAGCAGATCGACAAGATCGTCGCCAAAGTGGACGGGTTCTCCTTGCGCGAGCGCGTGCTGGTGTTTGCCGCCGCCGCGTTCCTGGTGGTGTCACTGATCAACTATGCGTTTCTCGAACCGTTGCTGGTCCGGCAGAAGGCCCTGTCCGCGCAGGTCGTCCAGCAGCAGGAAAAGATGAAGGAAGTTCAGTCGCAGCTCGCTGCACTGCTGCAGGCGCAGCAGGCCGATGCGAATTCGCCCCAGCGTGATCGCATACGCGCGCTGCGCCAGCAGATTGCCGAAGGAGATAACTACCTGAAGGGGCGCCGCGACAAGCTGGTGCCGCCGGAAAAGATGGCGCAGCTATTGGAACAGGTGCTGAACAAGAACGCCGGCCTGCGGTTGGTCGCGCTCGAAACCCTGCCGGTGAGCCTACTGATCGAGCCGTCCGTCGATGCGGAGGCGGTTCAGTTGACCGGCCCGGAAAGCCAGATATACAAGCACGGCGTGAAGATCACGGTGCGCGGCAGCTATGCCGAGTTGACGCAATACCTGGCGGCGCTGGAAAAGATGCCCACGCAGATGTTCTGGGGCGTGGCGAAAATGGACGTGGTGCAGCATCCCACCGTTGAGTTGAGCCTGACGCTTTACACCCTGAGTTTGGACAAGACATGGCTACAGGTTTGAGAGTGCTGCTCGCAGCGTGCTTGCTGTGCCTGCCGCAGTTCGCGGGGGCGGAGGTTTTGCCGGACCCGACGCGCCCTTCCATCGACTTGAACAGCAGCGGTGCGGGTAGCGAGTCGGATGTCGTTCCGGAAGAGACGGCGCAGCGCGGATTGCAGTCCGTCATCATTTCGCCGCGATACCGCGCCGCCATCATCAACGGCGTCACGGTGCTCGAAGGCGGCAAGTACGGGGACTCCAGACTGGTCGAAGTGCGCGAGAGCAGTGTGGTGCTGCAGAACGCACAGGGACGGCGCGTGGTTGAGCTTTTTCCCAAGGTGAGCATTACGAAAAACCGTGCGGTGCCGGGTGCGGGTGATATACAAGAGAAAGCTTCCGGGCAGACAGATCTGCCGGGGCAAGATGTGGGAGGAATTAAATGAAACACGCGTTAGTTTTGTTGTCGTTGCTGTTCCTGTCGGCCTGCGCAACGGGCGGCGGCAAGAACCAAACGGCGAACCTGCTCAAGCAGGAAATGGATGCCGCTGCCGCAAGTCCCGAGGCGGCCAAACCGGAGTCGGCCAAACCGGAGGCGGTCGATCAGGCGCTCCTGCCGCCGCTGTCGGTGTCGCCATTCCAGGCCGACAACAAACCGATGGAAGCCAAATTCGACCTGGCGGTCAATAACACGCCCGCCAAACATGTATTCATGGCCGTTGTTTCCGGCACCCGCTACAGCGTGCTGGTGCATCCGGATGTGAGCGGTTTTATTTCGCTCACATTGAAGGACGTAACGGTGTTCGACGCGTTGGAAGCCATTCGCGAGATGTATGGCTACGACTACAAAGTGGACGGTTCGCGCATTTACATCCAGCCGCTGACATTGCAGACACGCATTTTCCAGGTGAGCTATCTCACCGGTCAGCGCGAGGGCAAGTCTTCGTTGCGCGTTGCCTCGGGCTCGGTGGGAGACACCGCGATCGGTTCATCCGGAACGGGAGCCGCTGCCGCGACCGATGCCACCGGCAGCCGTGATAGCAGCAAAGTGACCATGACCAGCAATACCGATTTCTGGGACGAGTTGAGCAAGGCGCTGAAAATGATCGTCGGCGACGAGGCCGGCCGCAATGTGGTCATCAGTCCGATGTCGGGCGTGATCGTGATTCGCGCCATGCCGGACGAGTTAAAGAATGTGACGGCTTACCTCAAGGCCTCGCAGCTTTCCATCGAGCGCCAGGTGATACTTGAGGCCAAGATCGTGGAAGTGCAATTGAATGACGCGTTCCAGTCCGGCGTGAATTGGGCAGTGTTCGGGAATCGCCCGAACAGCCACGTGACGGCAGGGATGGGCAGTACGGGTAGTTCGCTGTCGCCGGGCGGCTCTACGGCGTCCTTGTTGTCGAATTCGCTTCTTTCCTCGATACCGGGCGCCTCGCTACAAACTACGGCCGCGAATGCCTTGCCGACCGGAGCCATTGCGGGCACATTATTCGGACTGGCGTTCCAGACCAGCAATTTTGCGGCCTTGTTGAATTTCCTGGAGTCCCAAGGCAATGTGCATGTGCTGTCGAGTCCGCGCATTGCGACCTTGAACAACCAGAAGGCGGTGCTGAAGGTGGGGACGGACGAGTTCTTCGTGACCGAAGTCTCGGGCGGCACGCAAGCTACCGCGACGGTGGCGGGAACCTCGCCGACGGTGAAGGTGCAACCGTTCTTCTCCGGCATCATGCTGGATGTGACCCCGCGCATCGATGAGAACAATGAGATCATCCTGCATGTGCATCCCTCGGTGAGCACGGTTACGACCGTGAACAAGACGGTGGATTTGGGCACTTCCTCGGGCGGAATTTCGAATATCTTCAATCTGCCCCTGGCATCAAGTTCGGTTTCGGAAACGGACAGTATCGTGCGTGCGCGTGACGGACAGATCGTGGCAATAGGCGGCTTGATGCGCCAGGCCGAAGTGAACGACGAGTCCGGCCTGCCGATGCTGCCCAAGTCGATTTTCGGCCAAACCAGCAAGCGCACCGAAAAACGCGAACTGATCATCCTGCTCAAGCCGACCGTGGTTGACAGCGACAAGGACTGGTCTGACGCCATCGGACAGAGCCGTGATCGCATGAACAGCATGTCCAAATAAGCATCATGTATCTGGCGCATTTCGGTCTGCGCGAGTTGCCGTTCTCGCTTACCCCCGATACCAGCTTTTTCTTTGCCTGCACCAACTACCAGGAAGGGCTGAATACCCTGCTGGTGGCGGCACGCACCGGCGAGGGCTTTATCAAGATTGTGGGCGAGGTGGGCAACGGCAAAACCCTGCTGTGCCGCAAATTTATCGCCACGCTCAACAGCGACCGCGCCACCACCACCGATATCGGCACGCAGGACGGCGGCACCAGCGGGCGCCATGCGGCAAAGTTCATCACCGCCTACATTCCCAACCCCTATCTCGAACCGCGCAGCCTGCTGCTGGCGCTGGCGGACGAGTTCCGCATCGAGATCGACAACTCCTTTGACCAGCATCAACTGCTGAAAGAACTGACGCGCACCCTGCTCAATTTTGCGCGCGACGGCAAACGCGTGCTGGTGTGCCTGGACGAAGCGCAGGCAATGCCGCTGGAAAGCCTGGAGGTGCTGCGCCTGCTGACCAATCTGGAAACGGAAAAGCGCAAACTGATGCAGGTGGTGCTGTTCGGGCAGCCGGAACTGGACGAGCGCCTCAAACACAATTCGGTGCGCCAGCTGCGTCAGCGCATCAGCTTTCAGTACAAGCTGAACGGCTTGCACCGCGACGAAATGGACCGCTACCTGCGGCACCGGCTGGCCGTGGCCGGATTCAAGGGCGAGACCCTGTTCAATTCCGGAGCAGTCAGTTTGCTGCACCGGGTCACGCGCGGCACGCCCCGGCTGGCCAACATCATCGCGCACAAGGCGCTGATGCTGAGCTTCGCCGAAGGCCGGCAACAGGTGCGGGCGCGACATGTGCGCAAAGCCGCAGCCGATACGCCGGAATCCTACAAGGACTGGATGCCCTGGATCTGGGGTGTCGGATCTGCGGCCGTGATCGGCGCACTGACGCTGCTCGCCCTGTCGCTGCAATGAGCATCATCAATCAGGTATTGAACGAACTCGAAAACCGGGGGGTGAACACGCCCCTGGGCGAAACCACCATACGTCCCGTTCCGCCGCGCCGGCAGTCGCATCACGCGCTTTATTTGACGCTGGGGATCGGGCTGCTGGTAGTGCTGGCGGGCGGCAAATGGTATCTGTCGCGCACGCAGGCCATCGCGCCCGCGAAGCTGGTCGTCGCGCCTCCGGTTGTAGCACTGGCCGTTCCCGCACCGGCATCCGAGCCCGCTTCCGCACCCGTGTGGGCGGTATCCATGCCGGGCGAAAGCGGGGTGCAGGTCGTCTCGTCGCTTGCCGCCTCGCAGCCGGTCGACAGCCTGCGCGGCAAACCCCTGCTTCAAATCAGCAGCGAGGATGAACCCGAAGCAGCTCCAGCAGAGGCGAAGAAACCTGCGCCGCGCAAGCCGGAGCGCGCGAAACCTGCCCCTGCAGAAACAGTTGACGTTCATCCTGCGGAAAATCCCGAGCTGCTCAAAAAGATCAGCCCGCTGCAGCGCGCCGAGAACGAATTCCGCATCGCCAATCTTGCAGTCCAGGAAGGCAGAACCGAAGATGCGCTGACAGGTTACAAAGGTGCGTTGCTCATCGACTCGACGTACAAACCCGCGCGCCGGGCATGGGTGGCTCTGCTGGTAAACCTGAAGCGCAATGCCGAAGCCGAAGAAGTGCTGCAGCGAGGATTGAAGCGCGATGCGCGCGACACCTCGTTTGCCATGCAACTGGCGCGCCTTCAGGTCGAGCGCGATGCAGCGCCGCTGGCATTGGAAACCCTGCAAAAGGTCTCGCAATATGCCGAAGGTCAGGCCGACTTCCAGTCGTTCATGGCCTACCTGTTGCACCGCCAGAATCGTTACGAGGAAGCCGTGGCGCACTATCAGATTGCGCTGAAACTGGCGCCCAACAACGGCGTGTGGCTGATGGGCATGGGCATCTCGCTGCAGGCGCTGGAACGCAAGGAAGACGCGCGCGAGGCATTTCAGCGCGCACTGGCAACGAATACCCTGAACCCGCAGTTGCAGGCATTCGTGCAGCAGAAGCTCAAAGAGCTTTGAATCTTGGTGTAGGGGGGGGGCACGATTTCGTGCCCACGCTGTTTCAGGTTCTGCGCCGCGTGGGCACAAAAACGTGCCCACCCTACTCCTCAAAGAGCTCTAATCAACTGTGCGGCAACGTCCGCGCAACCACCCACGCACTGACTTCGCTCGCGCCGGCCTTTTTCAGTGCCCGCGCCAGTTCGCCTATCGAAGCGCCCGTCGTCATCACGTCATCCACGATGGCGACATGTTTGCCGCGCACGGCGGAGCCGGGTTTGCAGGTGAAGGCCTGGCGCATGTTCTTGTCGCGCTCTTTCCACGGCAAAGCGGATTGCGGCGGCGTGTTGCGCACGCGTTCGCAGGCGTCGGCAAGCAGGGGAAGGCGCAGCTTGCGCGAAATCCTGCGCGCCAGTAGCAGGGATTGGTTGAAACCGCGTTCGCGCAGACGGGCGGGATGCAGCGGCATGGCCACGATGCAGTCTGGACGGGTCTCAATGCGCAGTGCCAGGGCCTGCGCAAGAAAATCAACCAGGATCAGTCGGTCGTTAAACTTGAGTGCCTGAATCAACTTGTCCACCGGAAAACCGTAGCTGAAGGCGGCGACGGTATGGTCGAACGGCGGCGCATGCTTCAGGCACTGTCCGCACACGTTGCCGTCCGGGGTCGGCAGCCCGCAAACCGGACAATGACCTGCGCCTATACGCGGCAATTCCGCGTCGCAGTTGGCACAGCACAAGCCGTCGTGGCTGGCCGCGCCGCACAGCAGGCAGGGTTGGGCGGGCAATAGTCGTGCAAATTTTGCGCCGATGTCAAACGAGTGATGGGATAAAATAGACATGTCGTTCCGATCCTGTTGATTTATCGGGTCGAGGATGCTTTTTTCCCATTCTACTTGCTTGCCACTATTTATATGCAAACCAAAACCGCCGAATTCGCACCTTCCTCCCAATCCGAAGCGACGCCCCAAACCTGGAGCGTTGCGGCAGTCGAAGCCTTGTACAAGCTGCCCTTTTCAGACCTGATGTACCGCGCGCAACAAATACACCGCGAGCATTTCGACCCGAACGCGGTGCAACTGTCCACTTTGCTGTCGATCAAGACCGGCGGCTGCACCGAAGATTGCGGCTACTGCACTCAGTCGTCCTACCACTCCGCAGGAGTGGAAAACATGAAGATCCTGGATATCGAGGAAGTGCTGAAAGCGGCCAAGGCAGCCAAAAATGCCGGCGCCGGACGCTTCTGCATGGGCGCGGCCTGGCGCGAGCCCTCGAAAGAAGACATGACCGCCGTGGTCGAAATGGTCAAGGAAGTGCGCGCGCTGGGCATGGAAACCTGCGCCACGCTGGGTATGCTCAACGACGAGCAGACCGGGCAACTGAAAGACGCCGGCCTCGACTATTACAACCACAACCTGGACACCTCGCCCGAGTTCTACGGCAACATCATCACCACGCGCGACTACCAGGACCGCATCGATACCCTGGAGCGCGTGCGCAAAGCCGGCATGCATATCTGCAGCGGCGGGATTATCGGTATGGGCGAAAGCCTCACCCAGCGCGCGGGACTCGTTGCGCAACTGGCCAACATGAATCCCTATCCGGAAAGCGTGCCGATCAACAACCTGGTCAAGGTCGAGGGCACGCCGCTGGCTGATACCGAAGACCTGGACCCGCTGGATTTCGTGCGCACCATCGCCGTGGCACGCATCACCATGCCGAAAGCGTTCGTGCGCCTCTCCGCCGGGCGCGGGGAAATGAGCGATGCGGTGCAAGCCCTGTGCTTCCTGGCCGGCGCCAATTCCATCTTTTACGGCGACCAGTTGCTGACCACGGGCAATCCGGAAGTGGAACGCGACCGGGCGTTGATGAACAAGCTGGGTTTGTATCCGCTCGCTGACAAGTGCCATTAACCGCAATGCGTAGGGTGGGTGGAGCGTAGCGATACCCGCCGTGCCCGATGATGGGTGTCGCGCAGCCTGTCCTGAGCGAAGTCGAAGGACTCAACCCATCCTACAAATTCTCTGTGCCGGATGTTTATGCCTTTTTCTTCCCTTTCTAAAGAACTCGAAACCCGTGCCGAGCAGGGGTTGTTGCGTAGGCGCCGCACGCTAGATACGCCGCAATCGCCGCACATCACGGTGGATGGCAAGCCTTACCTCGCGTTCTGCAGCAACGACTATCTCGGTCTTGCCAATCACCCGCAACTCATCGCGGCCCTGCAGCAGGGCGCACAGCAATGGGGAGTGGGCGCGGGCGCGGCGCATCTGGTCAGCGGCCATTTCGAACCGCACCACCGGCTCGAACATCAACTCGCCGCCTTCGTCGGCAAACCCGCGGCGCTGTTGTTTTCCACCGGCTACATGGCCAACCTGGGCGTGGTGCAGGGGCTGGTCGGCAAGGGTGATACGGTCTTCGCCGACAAACTTAACCACGCTTCGCTGAACGACGCGATGCTGCTGTCCCGCGCCGAAACGAAACGCTACCGGCATGGCGACATGGCGCAACTGGCGCAATTGCTGGCGCAGACCCAAAGTGGGCGCAAACTCGTCATCACCGATGCGGTATTCAGCATGGATGGAGACATCGCGCCGTTGCGCGAAATGCTGGCTTTGTGCGAGCAGCACGATGCATGGCTGTATGTGGATGACGCGCACGGCTTCGGCGTGCTGGGCGAGCGGGGGTGCGGCTCGCTTTCCCATTTCGGTATCGCGTCGCAACGCATCGTCTACATGGCAACGCTGGGCAAGGCCGCCGGCGTGTCCGGCGCCTTCGTCGCGGCCGAACAGGTGGTCGTCGACACGCTCGTCAACCATGCGCACAGCTACGTCTACACCACTGCCACGCCTCCCGCCTTGTCCGTCGCCTTGTCGCAGAGCCTGGAACTGATCGGGCAGGGCGAGGCGTTGCGCGTACACCTGAAACAGCTCGTCGAGCAATTGCGTGACGGCCTGTCCGGCCTGCCCTGGCAACTGATGCCTTCCGACACCGCGATACAGCCCTTGCTGATCGGCGATAATCTGCAGGCCCTGAAACTGAGCGAAAGCCTGCGCGAACGCGGCATCTGGGTCGCCGCGATACGGCCCCCGACCGTGCCGCAGGGCACGGCGCGGCTGCGCATTACTTTGTCGGCAGCGCATAGCGCAGTCGATGTGAATCAACTTGTCGGAGCGCTGCATGAGCTTGCATGTTGAAAGCATAGGCAGTGGTGAGCCGCTATTGTTGATTCATGGTTGGGGTATGCACGGCGGCGTCTGGACGGATGTCGCAGCGAAGCTGGCGACAGCCTTCCGCGTGCACACTCTGGATTTGCCGGGCAACGGCGCGAGTGCGCCACTGCCCGAAACGAACCTGGATACTCTGGTGCACTCCCTGTCGGAGCAATTCGGCGAGCCGCTAACCGTGTGCGGCTGGTCGCTGGGCGGCCAGCTTGCACTACACTGGGCAGCGCGCGAGCCGGAAAAAGTGCGGCGCCTGATACTGGTTGCAAGCACGCCGTGCTTTGCCGCACGTGAAGACTGGTTTTTTGGCATGGATGGCGCAGTGCTCGAAAAATTTGCCGCCGAATTGGAGCAGAATCATGCCGCGACCTTGCGCCGCTTCATTGCACTGCAATTGCGCGGCAGCGAAAACGAACGCGAGTTGCTGTCATCGTTGCGCGAACGTCTGTTCAGCCGGGGCGAGCCCGACATGGCCGCGTTGCGCGGGGGATTGGACATCCTGCGCGATGCAGATCTGCGCGGCGAATTGGCCGGTATCGAACAGCCGACCTTGGTCATTGCCGGAGAACGTGACAAACTGACGCTGCCGCAAGCCTCGCACTATCTGGCGCAAGCCCTGAAATCGGCGCGCGCGGTGGAAGTGAAGGGCGCGGCGCATGCGCCGTTCCTGTCGCATCCCGAAATTTTCGTCGAACACGTAAAGAGTTTCCTGCATGAATGAATTCGAAATAGACAAGAAACAAGTGCGCCGCGCTTTCAGCCGCGCCGCGCGGGACTACGACGCGGCGGCGGTGCTGCAGCGCGAGGTGTGTACGCGCATGCTGGAGCGTCTCGACTGCATCAAGCTGCAGCCTGCGCGCCTGCTGGATGTGGGCAGCGGCACCGGTTGGGGCACGCGCCAGTTGGGCGGGCGCTATCCCAAAGCGGAGATCACGGCGCTGGATATCGCCATCGGCATGCTGGAGCAGGCGCGCGGCACTTCAAGCTGGTGGAAAAAACTGTTTGCGGGAAAGCGCGAGAATTACCTGTGTGCCGACGTCGAAGCACTGCCTGTCGCCTCCGGCAGTGTGGATATGGTGTGGTCGAACCTTGCCTTGCAATGGTGCAACGATTTGCCGGCGACGTTCGTCGAATTGCAGCGCGTGCTGAAGGTGGACGGCTTGCTGATATTTTCCAGTTTCGGTGTGGACACCCTGCGCGAATTGCGTACCGCCTTCAGCGATGTGGACGGATACAGCCACCTGAGCCGGTTCGCCGACATGCACGACGTCGGCGACATGTTGATGGCGGCGGGATTTTCCGATCCCGTGATGGAAATGGAGCGGATTACGCTGACCTATGACGACGTGCGCGCGGTGATGCAGGACTTGAAGAGTATCGGTGCGCACAACGCCACGGCGGGGCGTGCGCCCGGCATGATGGGCAAGGCGGCCTGGAAGCGCGTCACCGAGAATTACGAAAAACTGCGCCGCGACGGAAAGTTGCCCGCGACCTTCGAAATCGTCTACGGCCACGCCTGGAAGACCGCGCCCAAAGTGGCAGCGGACGGGCGCGCCATCATCAAGACGGATTTCAAACTTTGAGCTATTTCATAACAGGCACCGACACGGGCGTCGGCAAAACGCTGGTGAGTTGCGCGCTGCTGAATGCCTTTGCTGCACAGGGCAAGCGCGTGGCCGGCTTCAAGCCGGTGGCGGCGGGCTGCGACGCCGACGACCGCAACGAAGATGCCAAACTCTTGAGCGCTGCGAGCACAGTGCGGGCCACCTACGGCCAGATCAATCCCTATTGTTTTCCGCGTGCCATTGCGCCCCATCTAGCCGCGCGCCATGCCGGGACACGCATAGACCTTCCGCGCATCATGGCGTCATACCGTGAACTGGCGGGGCAGACCGACGAAGTGATCGTGGAGGGCGTGGGCGGATTCTGCGTGCCGCTGAACGAAAAGCTGGATAGCGCCGATCTGGCAAAGGAAATCGGTCTGCCCGTCATCCTGGTGGTGCGCATGCGGCTGGGCTGCATCAATCATGCGCTGCTGACGCTGCGCGTCATCGCCGATTACCAATTAGAATGCGCGGGTTGGGTCGCCAACGTGCTGGATGCGGACATGCCTTCTCTGCAGGAAAATATCCAGACCCTGCGTGAACGTATCGCGGCACCGTTGCTAGGGGTGATTCCACACATGGTTGAGCCGGACATGAAGGTTGCAGCTTCATGTCTGGATTTGGGTTTGTTGGGAGCGCCGTTGGCTGAGCGCTGAAGTGACCTCCGGCGGGGCGCAGGCCCTCCCGAAATAAATGGGTAAAGATGAGCGAATTCAGTCTGGTTGCCGTATTCATAGTGGGTCTGCTTGGCGGTGTGCACTGTCTCGGCATGTGCGGCAGCATCGTCGGTGTATTTACCTCCCAAGTCCCCAAAGACACTGCGCGCTGGCCGTTTCATCTGGCCTACAGCAGCGGGCGTATTGCAAGCTACGCGCTGGCGGGGGCGCTGGTCGGCGCAATCGGGCAGGCAGGGCTGTTGCTGCGCGACGCGGCTCCGGTGCAGCATCTGCTGTTCGCGCTGTCCAGCCTGATGCTCGTCGTGCTTGGTACATACCTCGCGGGCATATGGGGCGCTGTGCGCCGGCTTGAGCGCCTGGGCGGCGGATTGTGGAAACTGCTGCAACCCTGGACGACCCGGCTGCTGCCCGTCAACACGGTACCGCGCGCGCTGGGGCTGGGGGCGCTGTGGGGTTGGTTGCCCTGCGGACTCGTGTACAGCGTGCTTCTCACTGCGCTGGCAAGCGGCAGCGCGCCGCAGGGGGCGCTCATCATGCTCGCGTTCGGCCTGGGCACGCTGCCGAATCTGCTCGCCATCGGATTGTTCTGGGAGAGCATCAAGGGCTGGGTGCAGTCGCCGCGCGTGCGGCTGGCGGCGGGCATGCTGGTTGCGACATTCGGCGTGTACGGCCTGTTCAAAGTGGGCTATACCTTTGCGGTTCACGGCTGGGCGGGGGCGTGTCATGTGGCTGCGTAAGCTGCTGCTGTTGCCGCTGTTGTTTCTGCTGGTCGCGTGCGGCGAACAGAAATTGCCGTCCCCTTTCAAAGCCAGTGATGTCAGCTCGAAATACGCCGGAGCTGATTTCCATCTCAACGATGCGGCGGGAAAACCCGTCAGCCTGGCGGGCTATCGCGGCAAGGTGGTGGTGCTGTTTTTCGGATATACGCACTGCCCGCAGGTGTGTCCAACCACGCTGGCCGATCTGGCGCATGTGATGCGTCTGCTGGGCAAGGATGCGGACAAGGTGCAGGTGCTGTTCGTGACGCTCGACCCGGAACGCGACACGCGCGAGTTGCTGGCGCAATACCCGCCCGCGTTCTATCCCACATTCAAAGGCTTGTACGGTGATAGTATGATGACCGCGCAGGCGGCAAGGGCGTTCGGCGTGACTTACGAAAAGCAACCGAACAAGAGCGGCGGATACGAACTGGATCACTCCGCCGGAACGTACCTCATTGCGCCAAACGGCAAGCCGGTCCTGCTGGCCCCTTATGGGCAGCGCGCGGAACTGTTGCTGCATGACATCAGAATATTGCTGGCTTTCAAATGAACTCGTTGACTGAACTGCTGCGCTTCGAGATAAACGAACTCAATCTGCCCATACGCGTGGAGCAGGTCCGCGCGCGTATCAACAGCTACCCGCTGATGCTCGTCTCGGAGTTGGTGCTGGCGCCCTTGCTGGTGCTGCTGGCGTGGGACAAGCTGGCGCACGATGTGTTGCTGGGTTGGCTGGCGGCGGTTCTCGTTATCAATTTAGTCGAGTTCCTTTTCTGGCGCAGCCGGCGCCACCTGACCAAGACTGTAGAGCAGAATCGGGCCTGGAACGGTTTGTTCAAGAAGTTGACGCTGGTCGCCGCATTTGTCTGGGGTAGTGCCGGTGTGGTCATGTTCGTTCCCGGCGATCTGGCCTACCAGGCCATGCTGATCTGCGTGATGATGGGCTTGTCCGCGGGAGCGGCGACCAGCAATCCTTTTCATCCCCCTTCGATGTTCATCTATCAAGCCGGCATCATCATGCCGATGCTCGGGCGCCTTGCGTGGGAGAACGATTCCATACACTGGATATTGTTCGGCATGCTGAGCATGTTCAGTATCTATGTGTCGAAATCCGCGGTGGAACTGATTCGCACTTTCGAGCAGTCTCAACGCCGCAGATACGAAAACGAGCGCCTGGTCGGCGCCTTGCTGGAAAGGAAGCGCGAGGCCGAAGCGTCGCGGCAGGAAGCCGAGCTGGCCAGCCAGACAAAATCCAAGTTCCTGGCCACCGCCAGCCACGATCTGCGCCAGCCCTTGCAGGCGTTGCGCCTGTTCAGCGATGCCTTGCTGGATACGGCGAAAGAAAAAAATACCGTGCGTCTGGCCGGGCAGATTGGAAAATCGGTCAATGCGCTGGTCGACATGTTCGACGACTTGCTGGATGTCTCGCGCCTGGATGCGGGCATCGTCGAGCCGCGCAAGCAACATTTCATGCTGGGCACCCTGTTCGACCGGATCTACGGCGATATGGCCCCGCTCGCGCAGTCAAAAGGCCTGAGCTTTCAGTTGCCCGTTTGCATGAGCAAGGAATACGCCGACGAGGAAATATGCAATGTGGTGATCTACAGCGACCCGTTCCTGCTGGAACGCATGCTGCGCAATCTCATTTCCAACGCCATCCGCTATACCGACAGCGGCGGGGTGGTGGTGCGCTGCACCTGCATGCCCGGCAAGGTCGGCCTGGAAGTCGCGGACACCGGCATCGGCATCAAGGCCGAGACCATTCCGCACATTTTCGAAGAATACTATCAGGCGGACAATCCGCACCGCGACCGGCGCAAGGGGCTGGGTCTGGGCCTGGCCATCGTGCGCCGCATCGAAAGCCTGCTGGAATGCAAAGTGACCGTCAGTTCGGTGCCGGGCGTGGGATCGGTGTTCGGTTTCGAAGTGCCGACGGGCAATACATCAAATCTGGTGCAACCCTTTGTTATTACGCATTCCCAGTACGATCTGAGCGGCAAAGTGGTGGCGCTGGTGGAGGACGATCCGGACATACGCGAAGTGTCGCTCGATCTCATGGAGCAGTGGGGATGCAAAGTGATCGCGGGCGAATTCGCCGAGGACGTAATGCGCAAACTGGATATCGCCCAATTGCGTCCCGACCTGCTGGTGTGCGATTACCGCCTGCCGCAAGGCATGACGGCCATCCATGTAATCAAGCGCATGCGCGAACTGTGGGGCAACGAGCTGCCGTCGGTGGTGCTGACCGGCGATACCGCCAGCGAGACCCTGCACGAAATACACGACAGCGGCGCGATCCTGCTGCATAAGCCGATAGCACCCATCAGGCTGCGGGCGATGATGCACTTTGCGCTGTACGGTGAAAATTAAATGACCATGCAGGGGATGGTATGATTGCGGATGATTCGGAACGAAGGGGGATGAATATGAAAATAAAAGTGCTCATGGCGGACGACCATGCGTTGTTCCGCGACGGCATGCGCTACGTATTGCAGCAGCTTGCCGATGAAGTCGATATTCTGGATTCCGGAAATTTTCAGGATGCGTTGCAACTGGTGCACGACAATCCCGATGTGGATCTTGCCCTGCTGGATCTGAATATGCCCGGCAGCGAAGGTGTGCCTTCCATCCAGTTTTTCCATCTGCGCCATCCTGAAATTCCGCTGGTCGTGGTCTCCGGTTCGGACCACCGCGACGATATCGAGAGCGTGATGGAGTCCGGCGCAATGGGTTTCATTTCCAAAATGTCGTCCAGCAAGATCATGCTGTCGGCCCTGCGCATGGTGCTGGAGGGCGGTGTCTACCTGCCGCCGCAACTGTTGCAGCAGGCGGTGAGCAACGTCGACCAGGGCGAGACGCTGCTGAACCGTCGGTCGCAGCGTGCCGCCAAGTTCGGCCTCACCTCGCGTCAGCTCGAAGTGCTGACCTATCTGGCCTCGGGTATGGCTAATAAAGAGATATCGAAAAAGATGAATCTGGCCGAAGGAACCGTAAAGATCCATACGGCCGCGGTGTATCAGGCCCTGCACGTCAACTCGCGACTGGAAGCGGTCAGCGCGGCGCGTCGCCTGGGCTTCCTGCCCCCGGCACCCAACGACGTCGAGATTAATTGATGGCGCTACCCGCAAGTCCTCGCCCTCCGTTGCCGGAAAGGCTGCTCGGTCTGTTGCGCGAGTCGGGCTGGTTGTTGCTGGTCGCGGTGGCGATCTACCTGGTTCTCATCCTGTCCGGTTTCGACCGCAACGATCCCTCCTGGTCGCACAGCGCAAGCGGCGCGATTACGCACAATCCCGGCGGCGTATTTGGCGCCTATCTGTCGGATCTGCTGCTCTATATTTTCGGATTCTCCGCTTGGTGGTGGGTTACGCTGATGCTGCAACGCGTGTGGGCCGGCTATCGCCGCATCAGCTCCGACAGCCTGTTCGATCAGCGCGCCTTGTGGATGTCGCTGTCGGGTTTTCTGGTCCTGCTGTTTACCAGCAGCGCGCTGGAAGCGCTGCGACTCTATACCTGGAAAGTCGCTTTGCCCGGCGCTCCCGGCGGCATGCTGGGCGCCGCGATCGGCGAAACGCTGGCGCACACGCTGGGCTACATTGGTGCCACGTTGTTCCTGCTGGCGTTGATGGTGGTGAGTTTCAGCCTTTACACCGGCCTGTCCTGGTTGCGTTTCGTCGACCGGCTGGGCGGCGCGCTGGAAGATGCATATCTGTGGGCGCAAAACGCGTGGCAGACGCGGCAGGATAAACGCATCGGGATGCAGGCGATGCAGGAACGCAGTGTCGTGGTGGAAGAAGAGAAGAAGCGCGTGGAGGAGCATCAACCCATCCACATTGAAATGCCGGTGTACGAAGTGCCACGCTCAACGCGCGTGCAAAAGGAAAAGCAAGTTTCGCTGTTCGCCGAGATGCCGGATTCGGATCTGCCGCCGCTACATCTGCTGGACGAGGCGAAGCAGCAGGTCGAGGTCGTTTCCGCCGAAACGCTGGAATTCACCTCGCGCCTGATCGAACGCAAACTCAAGGACTTCGGCGTCGAGGTCAAAGTGGTCGGTGCCTATCCCGGCCCGGTCATCACCCGTTACGAGATCGACCCCGCCGTCGGCGTGAAGGGCAGCCAGATCACCAATCTGGTGCGCGACCTGGCGCGCGCCTTGTCCGTGGTGAGCATACGCGTGGTCGAAACCATCCCCGGCAAGGCCTACATGGCGCTGGAGTTGCCCAACCCGAAACGCCAGATCGTGCACCTGTCCGAGATTCTGGGTTCGCAGGTCTACGCCGAGATGAACTCTCCGCTGACCATGGCCATGGGCAAGGATATTTCCGGCAAGCCGGTAGTCGCCGACCTGGGCAAGATGCCTCATGTGCTGGTGGCGGGCACGACGGGCTCCGGCAAGTCGGTGGCGATCAACGCCATGAACCTGAGCCTGCTGTACAAATCCACGCCGCAGCAGATGCGCCTGCTGCTGGTCGATCCCAAGATGCTGGAACTCTCGGTGTACGAAGGCATTCCGCATCTGCTGGCGCCGGTGGTCACCGACATGCGCCAGGCCGCATCCGCGCTCAACTGGGGCGTGCAGGAAATGGACAAGCGCTACAAACTGATGTCGGCGCTGGGCGTGCGCAACATTGCAGGCTACAACCAGCAAGTGCGCGACGCGATCAAGGCCGGCAAGCCGTTGACCAATCCGTTCACGATTACGCCCGAAAATCCCGAGGCGCTGGAAGAGTTGCCGTTCATCGTCATCTTCATCGACGAACTCGCCGACCTGATGATGGTGGTGGGCAAGAAAGTCGAAGAGCTTATCGCGCGACTGGCGCAAAAGGCGCGCGCGGCCGGTATCCACCTTGTACTGGCGACGCAGCGCCCCTCTGTGGACGTCATCACCGGACTTATCAAGGCCAACGTGCCGACACGCGTGGCCTTCCAGGTGTCGAGCAAGATCGACTCGCGCACCATCCTCGATCAAATGGGAGCGGAAGCACTGCTGGGACAGGGCGACATGCTCTATCTGCCGCCCGGCAGCGGTTATCCGCAACGTGTGCACGGCGCCTTCGTTTCCGACCAGGAAGTGCATCGCGTCACCGAGTACCTCAAGGCGCAGGGCGAGCCGAACTACATTGAAGGCGTGCTGACCTCGCTGGACGAACCGGCCGAGGGCGAATACGACGGCGGCGGCGGGGATGCGGAAGCCGACGCGTTGTACGACCAGGCGGTCGAGATCGTGCTGAAGACGCGGCGCCCGTCCATCTCGCTGGTCCAGCGCCACCTGCGCATCGGCTACAACCGCGCCGCGCGCCTGATCGAGGCGATGGAAAAAGCCGGGCTGGTGTCGCCTATGCAGGGCAACGGCAATCGCGAGGTGCTCGCTCCTGCAAGGCAGGAATGAAACAGGAATTGGGATTTAGGATAAGGGATTTTGGCGTGATGAGGCACTTCCAAAATCTTAAGCCGGACAAGCCTGAAGCAAAATTAGAAAGCCTCTTCTCGTAGGTTGGGCAATGCGAAGCGTGCCCAACATTGTTCTGGTTAGAGACTAAATCCAAACTCCTAGACCCTACAAAAGTTATGAAACGTAAACTCATCCTTCTTGCGCTACTTGTTTTTCCCCTGGCGTCGCACGCCGCTGCCACCGATAAACTCAAATCCTTCATCGCCGCCACGCACTCCGCCCAGGCCAATTTCACCCAGGAAGTGCAGGACACGGGCGGCAAGCGCATGCAATCCGCTTCGGGCACCATGCAGTTCGAGCGCCCGGGCAAGTTCCGCTGGGAATACCGCAAGCCCTACGAGCAACTCATCGTGGGCGACGGAAAGAAGTTCTGGATGTACGACCTCGACCTGAACCAGGTCACGGTCAAGAAACTGGATGCGGCACTCGGCAGCAGCCCGGCGGCATTGCTTTCCGGCAATAACGAGATCGAGCGTGACTTTGTCCTGAAGAACATCGAAGCGCGCGACGGTCTGGAATGGCTGCAAGCCACCCCCAAATCGCCCGAATCCACCTTTGAAAAGATACTCATGGCCTTCAACGCCAAATCGGAACTGGTGGTGATGGAGCTGCACGATGCCTTCGGCCATCGCACGGTTTTGCGCTTCACCGACCTTAAGAGCAATCCTTCGCTGTCTCCGCAGCGCTTCCAATTCGTACCGCCCAAGGGGGCGGATGTGCTGGGTGATTGATTTGGATGAAGGGAGGGGCGAATGAAAAATCGCGTCATTACAGTGCATGGTGCCGATGTGAGCATTGCCACCCGGCATGAGCAGGATTACATCTCGCTCACCGACATGGTGAAAAAATTTGATGGTGGCAGCGCCCTGATTGAACAATGGCTCAAGAACAAAGACACGGTGCTGTTTTTGGGGGTATGGGAACAGCTCAACAACCCCGGTTTTAATTCCCTCGAATTCGAGGGAATTAAAAACGAAGCAGGGCGAAATAGTTTTTTTCTGTCCGCCAAGAAGTGGATAGATGCCACAGGTGCGATTGGGTTGCACGCAAAAGCCGGGCGTTATGGCGGCACCTATGCCCACCGCGACATTGCCTTCGAATTCGGCTCATGGCTTAGCCCGGAATTCAAACTCTACCTCATCAAGGAATTTCAACGCCTCAAAGACGAAGAAGCTAGTTCACAATCGCTGGAGTGGAGTTTTCAGCGCACCTTGTCCAAGGTCAATTACAAGATTCATACCAATGCGATCAAGGAACGACTGATTCCGCCCCGTTTGACCATGGCGCAAACGAGCGTTATTTACGCCAGTGAGGCTGATTTGCTGAACGTTGCGTTGTTTGGTCTCACGGCTGCGCAGTGGCGACAGGCGAATCCGGATTTGGCCGGCAACATGCGCGACTTTGCCACGCTGGAGCAGTTGGTGGTGCTGTCGAATCTGGAAAGCATTAATGCGGTGTTGATTCATCAAGGCCTTGAGCAGTCCGTTCGACTGACGCAATTGAACAACATCGCCATTGGCCAGATGCAGTCATTGTTGGGCAATAGCGCGGTCAAACGACTGGCGAGTGTGGGCGGGAAATCAGGAAAAACACAAGGATGACCGACCTGTTCCCCCCCAACCAACCCGCCGCCCCGCTCGCCGAACGCCTGCGTCCCAAGCATATCGACGAAGTCATCGGCCAATCGCACCTGCTGGGCGAAGGCAAGCCGCTGCGCCTGGCGTTCCAGTCCGGCAAGCTGCATTCCATGATCCTGTGGGGCCCGCCGGGCGTGGGCAAGACCACGCTGGCGCGCTTGATGGCATCCGCCTTCGATGCCGAGTTCGTGCCGCTGTCGGCGGTGCTGTCCGGGGTGAAGGATATCCGTGATGCCATCGCGCAGGCCGAGCAGACTTTGCAGCAAAGCGGCCGCCACACCATCCTGTTCGTGGACGAAGTCCACCGTTTCAACAAGTCGCAGCAGGACGCGTTCCTGCCCTTCGTCGAGCAGGGGCTGGTTACCTTCATTGGCGCGACCACTGAAAACCCCTCGTTTGAACTGAATAACGCGTTGTTATCGCGGGCGCAGGTGTATGTGTTGCAGTCCCTCTCCGAAGCGGAGTTGGGGCAATTATTCGACCGGGCAAATTCCGTTCCCCCTTCGACAGGCTCAGGGCGAACGGAGAGTTTGCAGTTCGACGATGCGGCACGCGAGCGCATCATCGGCTATGCAGACGGTGATGCGCGCCGCCTGCTCAACGTGCTGGAACAGTTGCAGACCGCAGCCCAAGCCGCCAAGCTGACCAACATCACCACGGCCTTTCTCGACAACACACTGGCGCAAAAACTGCGCCGTTTCGACAAAGGCGGCGAAGCGTTCTACGATCAGATATCCGCGCTGCACAAGTCCGTGCGCGGCTCCAACCCCGATGCCGCACTGTACTGGCTGGTGCGTATGCTCGACGGTGGCGCCGATCCGCGCTATCTGGCGCGGCGCATCGTGCGCATGGCCTGGGAAGACATCGGCCTCGCCGACCCGCGCGCCATCCAGCTATGCAACGATGCCGCAGCCACGTACGAACGACTCGGATCGCCCGAAGGCGAACTGGCGCTGGCGCAGGCCGTGCTGTACCTGGCAGTCGCGGCCAAATCGAACGCGGGCTATGTCGCGTATAATGCCGCCCGCGCCTTCGTCAGTCAGGACGCCACGCGCGAAGTGCCGCTGCACTTGCGCAACGCCCCGACCAAACTGATGAAGCAACTGGACTACGGCAAGGATTACCGCTACGCGCACGACGAAAAGGGCGGATATGCGGCGGGCGAGAATTATTTCCCGGATGGCATGCCCGAGGTAAGTTTCTACGAGCCCACAGAGCGCGGGCTGGAAGCGAAGATTGCGGAGAAGCTGGCGCATTTGCGTGAGCTGGATGCAAAGGCAAGGAAGAAATAAGGAATGTCGTCACACCGGCGCAGGCCGGTGTCCAACTGAATGACTGGATTCCGGCCTGCGCCGGAATGACGGAATGAAAATGTAGGGTGGGTTAGCGCAGCGTAACCCACCGTTTTGTTCGATGGGTATCGTTTCACTCCACCCATCCTGCGCAGGCTAAATTGATTTTGACTTTGAGGTTCTCATGCTAGACATACAAACATTACGCAACGATTTGGCCGGAGTGGCTGCACGTTTGGCAGCACGCGGTTATGTGCTCGACACAGCCAAGTTCGAACTGATGGAAGCCGAACGCAAAACCATCCAGACCCGCACGCAAGAGCTGCAAGCCAAGCGCAACTCCTCCTCCAAACTGATCGGCCAAGCCAAGGCCAAAGGCGAAGACACCACGGCAATCATGGCCGAGGTGGGTGCGCTGGGTGAAGAGTTGAAGCAGCTCGAAGCGAAGTTGCCGCAACTGCTGGCCGAGATGGATGCATTCCTCGCGGTCATCCCCAACGTGCCGCACGCATCAGTGCCGGTCGGCAAGTCTGAAGCGGACAATCTCGAAGTGCGCAGAGTCGGCGAGATTCCGAAGTTCGCCTTCGAGGTAAAAGATCACGTCAGCATCGGCGAAGGCCTCGGCGGATTGGATTTCGAAACGGCCACCAAGATCGCCGGAGCGCGTTTCTCTCTGCTGAAAGGGCCACTGGCGCGTATGCATCGTGCGCTCGCCCAGTTCATGCTCGACACCCACACCGAAAAGCACGGCTACACCGAGACCTACGTGCCCTACATGGTGAACGCGGAATCGATGCGCGGCACCGGGCAGTTGCCGAAGTTCGAGGAAGACCTGTTTCGCGTACCGCGCGTGGTCAGCGAGGACGGGGTGGAGAAAAACTTCTACCTCATCCCCACCGCTGAAGTTCCCGTGACCAACATGGTGCGCGACGAGATCGTACCGCTGGAAAAACTGCCGATGAAGTTTGTTGCGCACACGCCTTGCTTCCGTAGCGAGGCCGGTTCCTACGGCCGCGACACGCGCGGCATGATCCGCCAGCACCAGTTCGACAAGGTGGAGCTGGTGCAGATCGTCCATCCGGAAAAATCCTACGAAGCACTGGAAGGCTTGCTCGGCCACGCCGAAACCATCCTCAAGCAACTCGGTCTGCCGTATCGCGTGGTCAAACTGTGCACCGGCGACATGGGCTTCTCTGCCGCGACCACCTACGACATCGAAGTGTGGCTGCCCGCGCAGAACACCTACCGCGAGATATCGTCCTGTTCCAACTTCGAAGCCTTCCAGGCGCGCCGCATGCAGGCCCGTTTCCGCAATGCGGCAGGCAAGCCGGAGCTGGTGCACACCCTCAACGGTTCCGGCCTGGCTGTGGGTCGCACGCTGGTTGCCGTTCTCGAGAACTACCAGCAGGCCGACGGTAGCGTGAAAGTGCCGGAAGTGCTGCGTCCTTACATGGGCGGGCTGACCTCCATCAACGCGATCTGACCAGCCGTCATGCCGGCGGATAGCCAGCGCTTGGCTGGCGTTATTTGCCAGCTTGGTCGAATGGCTAGTAGTTCCATCGGGGGCATGGAACTGAAGCCAATCCCAATTTCTGTCCATCGCTCTCGTCGACAAAGCCGACCATGAACTTTCTCGCCCACGCACTGCTCGCAGGTGAAGCGCCACACCTGATCGTGGGTGGTGTAGTCGGCGACTGGATCAAAGGCCACCTGCCAGCGGGCCTGCCGGACGATCTGGCCAAAGGCGTCGCCCTGCATCGCGCCATCGACCACTTCGCGGAAACGCACCCCGCCTTTTGTCACAGTCGTTCCCGCGTCTCACCCGCCCGCAGACGCTATGCCGGTGTGCTTGTCGATGTGTTCTACGACCATCTGCTGGCTCGAGATTGGGCAACCATCCATCCGCAACCGCTGCATGAATATTGCGCAACCGTCTATGGATTGATCGAAGCCCGGCTGCCCGACCTTCCCGCAGACTCGCATCTTGCCCTGAAGTTGATGGCGAAAGAAGATTGGCTGTCGAGCTATGCGCAGATCGAAGGCATCACCGATGTCCTGGCCCGCATGTCGCGCCGCGCCCGGCAGCCGAATCCGCTGGCGCAGGGTGAGCAGGAGTTTCTTGCCGATGTGGATGGGTTTACCGTGGATTTCTACGAGTGGTTGGGCGATACGCGGGAATTCTGTCGGCAGTGGCGGGATAAATGATGCAAGGTACGGGTGGGGAGTGTTGGTCAACTCGGTAGAAACCCTTTCACTGCATCGGGTGTAAATACACTAGGATCGCATTTGTGGTTTACAATGTAATCGTTGTAATACAACTAGAGGGAATACGTTATGAGCATGATATCGATGCGCCTCCCGGACGAACTGACCAATCAGCTTGACGCACTGGCAACGGCCACAGGCCGCACAAAATCTTTCCTGGCTGGACAAGCCATTCGTGACTACATAGATCGTGAGTCATGGCAAATCACCGAAATTACGCAAGCGATTTCTGAAGCCGACAACGGCGAGTTCGCCAGCGACCAAGAAGTCAACGCGATTGGCGAAAAGTGGCAACGACATGCGGGTTAGGTGGCTGCAAAAAGCAATCAGAAATTTGGATGCAGAGGCGGAGTACATAGCGCAAGAGAACTTGATGGCTGCTGCTGAAATGTTCGTGCACATCAAAGCAAAAGTTGATGCCCTGTGTGATTTTCCGTCCTCTGGTCGGCCCGGCAGAGTTCCGGGTACGCGTGAATTGGTAATTGATCAATATTCCTTCGTCGTACCATATCGCGTAGTGGGTGATGAACTTCATGTGCTGCGAGTTTTTCATACGCGCCGCAAGTTGCCGAAAGCTTGGTGAGCGGTTCTGAGCAATCAGTTCAGTGAGCTAGAGTTTCGATTTATTAAATGAGCTTATGGACGTTACCGGCCAATAGCTGTTGCTCGTTTGGTATCCCGCATCCCCAATTCCACTTTCACTCCCCGATTCCCGCATTTCGTCGCAATACGCTACCCATTGCCATCCCGCATGTTTAAAGTGCACCCCGTCATCAAATCGGGACGCAACATGAGATACCCCCTGTTTATCGCAGCACTGTTGTTGCCCTTCGCCGCCCAGGCAGGGGAGCTGAAGCTGGAGCTTGAAGGAAAGGGCATGGCGGGAAACCAGATACGCGTCGCCGTCTATTCCGCCAAGGCGCCGGAGCAGTTTCCCTCCGACGACAAATTTTTCAGGGGAATTGTTAACGAGGCAACGGGCGACCGGCTGACTGTGCTCATTCCCGACCTGCCTTCCGGCAAATATGCTGTGGCGGTCTATGTCGACCACAACAAGAACGGCAAACAGGACAAGAACCTTCTGGGGGTGCCCAAAGAGATTTACGGTTTCTCCAACAATGCGCGCGGCATGTTTGGCCCGCCAGATTTTGCTGAAGCCGCCTTCGATATCGGCGAAAATGCCGCCACTAAATCCATCCAGTTACATTGAGGTAAGACCATGAGCGATAACACCAGTCATCCGCCCATCCTGAAGCTGCGCAATATCAAGCGCCGTTTCCTGCTGGGCGAGACCACCATCGACGCGCTGAACAGCATTTCGCTGGACATCCATGCGGGCGAGTTTTTGGCCGTTTGGGGGCCGTCCGGTAGCGGCAAGTCCACGCTGATGAATATCATCGGACTCATCGATTCGCCCACATCGGGTGAAGTTCATTTCTACGAGCAGGACACGCGCGTGCAGGACGACGAGGCGCTCACCGAATTCCGAAGCCAGAAACTCGGCTTTGTGTTCCAGAACTTCAATCTGGTGCCGGTGCTGTCAGCGCTGGAGAACGTGATGCTGCCGTTGCAGATTCAGGGCGTGGCGGAACATGAGGCAAAAGAACGCGCTGCTGCGGCGTTGGTGGATGTGGGGCTGGAGCGGTTCAAGGGCTCGTTGCCGGACAAACTTTCCGGCGGTCAGCGCCAGCGCGTGGCGATTGCCCGGGCGCTGGTGGTGAACCCCATGCTGGTGATCGCCGACGAACCGACGGCGAATCTGGATTCCGAGAACAGCCGCATGGTGGTGGAGTTGATGCGTGAGATGAATCGCGCGCGCAAGGTGACGTTCGTGTTCACCACGCATGATCAGAGGCTGCTGGATCATGTGGACAGGAAGATATTGTTGCGCGACGGCAATATTGTGAGTGATGAGGTGATGGTATGAAAAATATGAACCGTCATTCCGGCGGAGGCCGGAATCCAGCAAAAAGCATATCCCGCGCAGCGGACAAAACCATAATGCAGTCCCGCTTCGCGGGGAATTATTTGACTGACTGGATTCCGGCCTGCGCCGGAATGACGAAAAGCGAGGTGACAGTATGAAAAACATGATCAAACTCGCCCTGCGCGGCCTGCTGCGCAACCGCCACCGTTCGCTGGTGACGCTGCTCGCCATTGCTTTTGGTTTCTCCGCCATCGCGCTGTTCGCGGGATACACGCACAACGTCTATGACGGTCTCGGTCGCCAGTCCATCCACGGCGAGATGCTGGGCCATCTGACGCTGTACAAAAAAGGCATGCGCATGGAAGGCAAGCTTGATCCGGAGCGCTACCTGCTCACGGCCAAAGAGGTTGCCGATATCAGCAAACTGATTGCCGCCGAGGAGCACGTCAAACTGGTTGCACCGCGCCTGGGCATGAGCGGGCTGGTGAGCAACGGCCGCGCCAGCACCATTTTCATCGCCGAGGGCATCGAGCCGGATGCGGTCACGAAGTTGCGCGAGGGTTCGCTGACGGAGAACGAGCGCAAGAGCGGCATGTTCGACAGCATGCGCATGCGATTGGATAACGACCGTCCCGAAGTAGTGAGCCTGAGTGACGGGCTGGTCGAGATGTTGCATCTCAAGGAAGGCGAGCAGGCGCAGGTGCTGGTGAATACGCTCTCCGGTCAGGCCAATGCTGCCGACGTCACGCTGGCCAAGTCCTTCAATACCGGCAATGCGGGCAGCAACGACAAATTTGCCTTCGTGTCGCTGGCGCTGGCGCGCACCCTGCTCGACGCGGAAGGACGCGCGCAGCGGCTGACCATTCTGCTGGATGCCACGAGCCAGACTGAGCCGATGCGCGACCGCTTGCAGGCCAAACTGAAAGCGGCCGGATTCGACGTGGAGATCATGACCTGGCAGGAACTCTCCGATTTCTACAATCAGGTACACGGCATGTTTGACATGATCTTCGGCTTTATTTTCTCCATCGTGCTGACCGTGGTGGTGATGAGCGTGGCCAATTCCATGGGCATGACCGTGATCGAACGCACCCGCGAGATCGGCACGCTGCGCGCCATCGGTCTCAAGCGCAGCGGCGTGATACGGCTGTTCACCATGGAATCGATGCTGCTCACGCTCATCGGCTGCGTCACCGGGCTGGTGATTTCGTTTCTGGTACGCTGGGGCGTCAATGTGGCCAACATCACCTATGTCCCGCCAAACAGTGTTAGCCCGGTGCCGTTGCTCGTCGATCTGGATGTGGGGCGCACTATTTTCACCTTTATCCTGATGGGCGTGGTGGGTACGCTGGCGGCCTACATGCCGGCAAAGCGCGCGGCGCAGAAGGATATTATTGATGCGTTGGGACATGTTTGACGGGAGCGCCGACGTCCCGGCGGCTGTAGGTGTAGGGTGGGCACGCTTCTGTGCCCACGCGGTTAGCGGTAAATGGTGAACGCGTGGGCACAAAACACCTGCCCACCCTACAAAGAAGATATGCATTTTGAGGAAAACATGAACACGCTACCCAAATCACTATTGATGCTGTTGTGGAGCGCGGCTGCCTTTGCCGCCCCCGATGCCCACACTATCCTCAAGGACTCCGACCAGGCGCGCGGTGGCGGACTGCCGGGCATTGTGTGGGAGATCAAAGTGCTGTCGCGCGACGGCGAGCGTACGGACGAAGTGCAGCGTTTGCTGGTCAAGGCGGTGGACGATTCCAGCGTGGCCGAGACGGTGGAGCCGGTGCGTTTCAAAGGCGCCAAGATATTGCAGGTGGGGCGCAACATGTGGCTGACGCGCCCCGGCCTGTCGAAACCCATTCCCATCTCGCCGCGCCAGCGCATGAGCGGCCAGGCTTCCAACGGCGACATCGCGGCGACCAACTATGCGGGCGACTACGACGCGCAACTGGCCGGAACCGAGAGCATCGACGGCGAGCCCTGCCATGTACTGGAGCTGAGTGCCAAACACAAACGCACCACCTACGACCGAATCCGCTACTGGGTGTCCATCGCGCGCGGGGTCGGCGTCAAGGCAGAGTTCTATTCGGTGAGCGGCAAGCTGCTGAAGACGGCGCGCATGGACTACAACAATGCCATCGAACACGAAGGCAAGCGCGTGCCGTTCGTGAGCAAAATGACCATCCGCGATGCACTGATAGACGCTGAAACCACGATGGAATTCGGCACCGTGAAGGTGAAGAAGATATCGGCATCCGAGTTCGATCTGGGGCAGATGCAGTGAGACTTGCCATTCTTGGCTTGTGCCTCGTTGCGCCGGTTGCGGCGGCAGACGAGTCGGCGTGGCGCACTTCCTGGGACGGTGCACTCTACGGCTATGCGAACAGCATGCGTCTGCACGAAGACAGCGTGCTTAATCCCGGCAATCAGGTCGCGGGATTGGCGCAGCGCACAGACAGCGCCGAGCTGCGGCTCAACTTCAAGGCGGAGAACGAGACGGTGCGCATTACCGCGCGACCCATCGGCTTGCTGCGCGAGACCCGCAATGCTTTCGGCACGCAGCAGCGCAACGAGGGCTATGTCAGCCTGTGGCAGGTGCGCGTGCGGGCTGCCGAAGACTGGAACGTCGCCGCCGGGCGCGAGGTGCTGAACTGGGGCGCGGCGCAATTCCGTTCGCCGTCCAGTCCGTTCTATTTTGATAACGGACGCACCGACCCGTTGCGCGAACTGGTCGGCATGGATGCGCTGAAATTGTCATGGACGCCGGACATGCAGAACAGCGTCAACCTGGTGCGCGTTGTCCGTTCCGGTTACGGTGCGATGCAGCCCGACATGTGGCGCAACACCTGGCTGGCGAAGTTCGACCGGCGTAGCGGCGACTGGGCATACGGACTGGTCGCGGTTCAAGTGCCGCACCTGCCCGATTTTTATGGCGCGCACGGTCAAATGACCATGAGCGACGAGTTGATGCTGTACGGCGAGTTCGGCTCGTCCGCGCGTCCCTTCGCCCTGCAATCCGACGCCGATGCCGCGCAGCCGTTCACCGTGCAGTTGCCCTCATCGCGTCGCTCGACGGCGTTGGCAGGTGCGACCTACACCTTCGAGAGCGGCAGAGCGCTTTCCGCCGAGTATCTGCACGATGGCCACGGCTACAGTGCGGCGCAGAAAGATGCCTATTTCCAGCGCGCCTCCGCCATGCCGGGCCTGGCGCTGGGTTTGATGCCGCGTTTGCTGGGGCGCGATTACCTGCATCTGGTATTGCAGACCAACATGACGAGCGACACGGGCTACTGGCGGCTGATGTACACGCGCAACCTCACGGATAACGGCAACGAACTGGCCGCCTACGGCGAAGCCTCGCTGACCCCGCACCTCGGCATCTTCGGTTTGGCCGCGCTGCCGGTTGGTAATGCGCGACAGGAGTTTTCCGCGCTGTTCACGCGCAGCCTGACGGTGGGCGTGAAGATCGCACTGCCGTAATCACCAGGCGATTCCATACAGCTCGCTCCGTATTTCCAGCGCTTCATCGCTTTCCGCTCCCCTGTTCGGGGCGGCCTGCCTATAGTGTGTCCGATTGCGTAGGCGCACTGATCGCCAAACCAGAAGTGAAGGGAGAATACTCATGAATATGCATCGTCGGTCGTTATGGCTTGCAGCGGCAGCGGTATTCCTGTTTTCGGGTTGTGCCGCCCTGCCGCAGCAAAGCGCCGTGAAGGAAGTTCGTGTGTGTAGCGCGGGGGATTGCGACAAGGCCGGACAGAAACTTTCCGCCGCGCAGATGCTATCCGGCTTCCGGCAGCTCATGCAGGCGAATGCGGGCGAGAAAGTGACTATCTGCGATTCGGACCCGAACACGCGCGCTTGCGAAAGCGTCGGAATTTGCCAGTTTGTGCTTGGTGGAATCCTGCCGGGCAACGGGTGTGCTGACAGCATTGTTTTCAGCGAGATCGCGGAGGGCAAACAGTCCGATCAACTCAGTGTGAAGGCCGATATGCCGCTCACCTTTATCTGGACGCCGGTGTACTGTGCGGCTACGCCAGCCACGCTGACGGTTCGCTCTGCGGATGAAATCTCCCTCGAATTTGAACCGCGCTTTTGCAGTTGGATGGTGGTGGGCACCATGAGCGCGACATTCAACTTTGCGGTGGATTCGGTTGATCCGACTCAGGGACGGATAAGCGGATACTGGAGCCACGCGGTATCGGGAACCGGCAACGGCAGAGGTTCGGGCTACGCGATTCTGCAATTCCCCAAGGCGATGCCGAGCGGCGTGAATTGGTTCGCTGGCCGCGCAATGGTCGCGCAATGAGCGTTAAGAAAATCACAGGACGGCGCGAATCATGAAGAAATGGCTCATATATAGCGGCGCGACAATCGTTGCGCTCATCCTGCTGGTAACTGCCGTTGGCGTTGTTTACGAGACGATGGGCAGGAGCCGCGCCGCGCGCGAATTCCCGCCGCAAGGCAAGCTGGTGGACATCGGCGGACGGCGCATGCAACTGGATTGCCGGGGTAGCGGTTCGCCCACGGTCGTTTTCGAAGCGGGGCTGGATATGAACGGATCATTGAGCTGGTCCGCAGTTCACGATGAAGTCGCCAAAACGACGCGCGCATGCGCATACAGCCGTGCCGGAATCATGTGGAGCGATCCGAGTGACGGCCCGCAGAATGCGAAGACCATCGCGGAAGATTTGCATGCCGTACTGGCCAAGGCGGGCGAACGGCCGCCGTACGTTCTGGCGGGCCATTCGCTGGGCGGCCCCTACATCATGACCTACACGAAATACTACGGGCCGGAGGTGGCGGGACTGGTGTTCGTGGACGCCTCCCACCCCGATCAGGTGCAGCGCTTCAATGCGGTGACGACGTATTCGCCGTCCAGCATGCTTCCGATGATCAAGGCGGGTGTCGCACTTGCCTGGGCCGGCGCGGTTCGTGCGACGCCGATGGCATCCCAGGGTGCACCTCGCCAGCCACCCCGCGCAGTGCAGGCCATGGCTGCCTATGCCCCGACCTCGTTGGGCGCCATGCTCAAGGAAATGGAGTCGGTGGACTTGACGCTCGCGGAAGCAGGAACCATCAGGCAGCTCGGCAACCGTCCGGTATTCGTGTTGACCTCGATGCTTCCGCTGCCGGACGAGGCGCTTGCCGCGCTCAAATTGACGGCCGAACAAGGCCGGCAGTACAAGGAAGTCTGGAAAGCACTGCATGATGAGGAAGCATCCTGGTCGTCGGACAGCCGGCATCAACTGGTCGCGGATGCGGGGCATTACATCCAGTTCGAGCGGCCGGATATTGTTGTCGAAGCAGTACGGGCGGTGGTAGGCAGTGTGCGCGCGCAGCACTGACCGAATCGTCTCGCGCGGCAAGGTTGATGATTGCCCGGCCGCACACATGCACGGATAATCGCCTGATGAAAAAAGTACTGTACTACCTGATCGCCACGTTTGCTTTCAATACGGCCATTGCTGCGGTGCTGAACCTGTTCATGACGCCGTTCTGGCACCAATTCGTGTTTTCGCAATGCATCGGCTTCTCGGTGATGACCATCAATGTGGGGCTTGCCCACTTCGTGAAGAGTCCGGTCCCGCGCGTGGCGATGCTCAGTATCACCCTGCCGGCCAGCGTGGCCCTGGGCCTGACGCTGGGCTTTGCCATCACCGGGGTGGGAGGCTGGGGCGAGGGCTATGTCCTGCGGGTGATGGCGATGGGCTTGTTTTTCGGGCTGATTGGCGTGATCACATTCCTGTTGTACGAGCGCATCGAGATGGAAGCGTCGCAGCGCGAACTCATCAAGGGCGAAAGCGAAAAGCGCGAAATCGAAGCCAACCTGAAAATGCTGCAGGCGCAGATCGAGCCGCATTTTCTGTTCAACACGCTGGCCAACGTCGGCAGCCTGATCGACAGCGATCCTCGCCTGGCCAAAAAACTGCTGGAGCGCCTGAACGACTGGCTGCGCATTGCGCTGGTACGCGCGCGCAGCAGCAACGCAAACCTGGGCGATGAGCTGGATATGCTCGAAAACTATTTGCAGATATTGAAAATCCGCTTCGGCGAGCGCCTGCGCTGGCGCATCGACGTGCCCGAAGATGCCCGGCAGTCGGTCTTCCCGCCGATGCTGCTACAGCCGCTGGTGGAGAACGCAGTGCGCCACGGCATAGAGCCGAAACTGGGCGGAGGCGAGATCGGCATCCGCGCGACCCTTGACGCTTCGACGCTGCGCATCGAGGTGAGCGACAGCGGTGTCGGCCTGATCGGCGACGAGGGCGGCGGCGCCGGTTTGACGAACGTGCGCGCGCGGCTGGCGGCGCTGTTCGGCGCCAAGGGCAGGCTGAAGCTGGAGAACAAGGCCGGGGGCGGGGTGGCCGCGACGTTGGAGTTGCCGAAATGAACTTCAGAAAAACGCAAATCCGTCATTCCGGCGAAGGCCGGAATCCAGCAATAAAACACAAACCGTGTAGAGGACAAAACAACGAACTTGCCTTGCTGCGCAAGAATTACTCAATTCAACTGGATTCCGGTCTTCGCCGGAATGACGAGGCAGTATGAAAGCCATCATCGCCGACGACGAACAGCATCTAGCAGAAGACCTGCGCCGCCGCCTGGCGCAGTTGTGGCCCGAATTGCAGATTGCAGCCGTGCTGCACGACGGCATGGCGGCCGCGCAGGCGCTGCAGGAACTCAAACCCGATATCGCTTTTCTCGACATCCGCATGCCGGGGCAGAGCGGGTTGGATGCGGCGCGGGCGGCGGCAGCCGATTGCCGTCTGGTGTTCGTCACCGCGTTCGACGACCATGCGGTGCAGGCCTTCGAGCAGGCGGCGGTGGATTACCTGCTCAAGCCGGTTTCCGACGAGCGTCTGGAGCGCTGTGTCGAACGCCTGAAGCAGCGCAGCATGTTCGCGCCGGACGCGCTGCTGGCGCGCCTGCAGCAACTGCTTGCGACGCCCGCCAGGCCGGAGCCGCTGCACTGGCTGCGCATCCAGGTCGGGCAGTCGGTGCGCATGGTGGCGGTGGAAGAGGTGTGCTATTTCCAGTCCGCAGACAAATACACCACCGTGCTGACGCGCGATGCGGAGTTGCTGCTGCGTACACCGCTCAAGGAACTGATCGAACAGCTCGATGCAGAACAGTTCTGGCAGGTGCATCGCGGCACGATAGTCAACGCGAAACAGGTCGTCTCCGCGCACCACGACTTGCTTGGCAAGGTGACGCTTACCCTGCGCGACAGGCCGGAGAAAGTCGCGGTGAGCCGCAGCTATGCGCATTTGTTTCGGCAGATGTAATTCAGCGAGGAAAAACCCGGTGCATCAGCATCGCAGCGAGCACAAACAAGGAGTAAGCGAATGAATAGAAAAACAGCAGTGATCACCGGCGCATCCAGCGGCATCGGCATGGAACTGGCCCCGATGCTGGCGGCTTACGGTTACGACCTGATCTTGACGGCGCGCCGCGTCGAGCGTCTGCAAAAGCTGGCCGACGATCTGCACAAGATGTACGGCATTACAGCGAGCGTAGTCGGGATGGATATGGCGCAGCCGTTTGCAGGGGAGGCGTTATGGAAGGCAATCGCCGCCATCGAGCCGGATATCGACTTGCTGGTGAATAACGCGGGTGTGGGGGTATCGGGGAACTTTGCCGAGGAGGCGCCTGAGGCCATCGAACGTATGCTGCAGCTCAACATTGCCGGCATGACCTTGCTCACGCGCCATGTGTTGCCGGGGATGATCGCCAGGAAGCATGGCCGGATACTCAATGTTGCATCGCTGGCCGGATTTCAGCCGGGCGGTCCGGGCATGGCGGCGTACTACGCCAGCAAGAGCTATGTGTTGTCCTTTTCGCGCGGTATCCGGCGCGAGTTGCGCGGCACCGGCGTCAGCGTCACCGTGCTGTGCCCGGGGCCGACGCGCACCGAATTTGAGTCAACGGCCGGGGCGCAGGAAACGCGCCTGTTTCATTGGTCGAAGCCGATGGAGGCGCGCGAGGTGGCGCTTGCGGGCTATCGGGGGGTGATGCGCGGGAGCGCGGTGGTGGTGCCGGGGATGGTGAACAAATTCCTGGCGCTCAGCCCGAAATTTTCTCCTGCAGCGGTTGCGCTGGAGATCAACCGCTATCTGCTGGCGAAACGCGGTTAGGCTTATTCCATCAAGCGGCCGACGAAGCTGCGTTTCAATACGGGCGGTAATTGGGCAAAGCTGTCCTGAGCGTCCAGACGTTTCAGCATGTCGTGATACAGGCGCACGGTTTCCACCAGTATCACCGCTTCGCCGCCGCGCGCCTTGCCGTGCTTGGTGTCCTGGTAATACGACGGGCGCGAGAGCAGGGGCATCATGCGTTTCACGTCGGCCCACACGTCAGGATTAAGCCCGGACTTGCCGGCCAGAATGCGCGCATCCTCCAGATGGCCCATGCCCTGATTGTAGGCGGCCAGCGCCATCCACAGCCGGTCTTCCTCTTTCATGCGCAACGGCAATTGTTCCTTGAGCAATTGCAGATAGCGCGCGCCGGCGAGGATGCTGCTGTGCGCATCAAGGCGGTTTTCCACGCCCATGCGGTCGGCGGTCTCTTCGGTCAGCATCATCATGCCGCGCACCTTGGTGTACGAGGTTGCATTCGGATTCCAGTGCGATTCCTGATACGACAATGCGGCAAGCAATTGCCACTCGATGCCCGTGAGGTCGGCGGCTTCCTTGAACCAGTGCTTGTAATGCGGCAGCACGGTGCGCGTGCGCGCGATAAACGTTTCGGCATCCATCGTTTGCAGGCGGTCGTTGTGGCCGTAGTAGCGGTCCAGCAACTGGCGCAATGTGCCGTCCTGTTTGATGCGCGCGAAGAACTGCTGTGCTTCGTCGAAGAGTTGCGTGTCGCCGGTGAATGCCCAGGACATCTCGGAAGGCGAACCAATGTCCAGCGCAGCACCCAGTCCGGGATAGAAATTGCGCGAGGAGGCCAGTTGTTCCTCGTTGGCTACCGTGCAGTCGAGTTTGCCGTCGGCAACTTCTTCCAGCAGTTCGGCCGGGGACGTATTGCGCCGCGATTTCCAGTGCAACTTGTCGTGCTCGCGTTGCACCTCGCGCAGGGCGGCTTGCTGCGGCGATCCGGCGGCAACCACCAGCTCGCGTCCAGCCAGTTCGTCTATATCCTTCGGTGTCACGCTGTGGCAGATCAGCAACTCATCCAGCGACTGGTAAGCCTTGCCGAAGCGTAAAGCGTAGTCGTTCGTGCTGCGCGCGGAGGTAGCGATGTGTGCCATATGTGCAACAAGCGCAGGCAGTGCCTGGTCGCTCGGTAGGGGAATAACCTTCAGTCTTACCTGCAATTGCAGGGCAAATTGCTCCGCCAGTTCGGTTTCGAAGGCATTCTCGGTTTCCATTTCGGCGGGCGGCACGATGACCACCAGTTCGCCCAAGCGCCAGTCCGGCAGGGGATCCACGGCGGTGGTCTTGATCCAGAGCCAGGCACACAATGCGAGAGCGACCGCAACTTGCAGAGGTAGAAGATTGCGCATGACGAACATTCTGCCCGAAATTCAAATGTTGCTGGTAAAATGCGCGCCCTCACGCAACTGGCAACATTCGTGGCGTGCAGCGGAGTAGTATTCGGAGAGGTGGCAGAGTGGTCGAATGTACCTGACTCGAAATCAGGCGTAGGTGTGAGCCTACCGAGGGTTCGAATCCCTCCCTCTCCGCCAAATTAACAAACCGCCCCCTGTGGGCGGTTTTTTAATTTGGTGCAGTGGAAGTGTGGACGAGACCTCTAGGGTTCGACAACTCGCCGCATGGCGTGTTGCGGCGCAGGCTAACGTGAGCTTGCGAACGTTAAGCGCGAAAGCGCGGCCGCAGCCACCAGCTGCTCGCGCAGGACGCCCGGAGGGCGGTCCCGAAGGGATGAAGCTTTCGCGGATGCAACGCGAAAGCTTCACAATCCCTCCCGGTTTATGGGTAGAGCATACGGTCAGGGAGTGATGGATTTAACCCAATACACGTAGTTGGAGATGAAATATCTGAAAATCCAATGCGTTGTATCAATAGTGTAGGTGCGAGTTTATTCGCGCATAACTTGTTGAGCGTGCGAATCCCTAAAGGGTACAAGAACCTCTGCGAGGTAAATTCGCACCTACAACCCCCTCAACTTACGGTATTTTGGTTTAATACCGCTAACGTATTGACGAAGCAGCGGCAGGTGGTTAGGGTGTCAGAGCTAAATGCAATGAGGATTCCGCAATGACTGGATCGAACGACAAAGATGCCGCAACCCCGCATGATGGTTCGGAGCGCCGCACCCGGCCGTATCTGCGCGAGATTTTCGAGCAAGCCTATATGGTCGCCTATCCCGTACTCGATTCGGCGCAGGAAGCGCATACCGGCGGACCGGCGCATTTTCTGCGCGTCGTATTGCACGACGCATTCCCCGATTTGCACCTGCAGGATGTCGCCATTCTGTGCGTCTCGATAGAGCGCGTGTATCGCGAGCGGAACAAGGCCGAGACCCACTAGACCTTCCGGGGCCGGCGTTCTTTGCCGGCTCAGCTTCCCAGCACGTTTTTCCCGTGACAGGCAGAGCAGTTCGACCGGCTTCTCACATCCGGATTGGTCCACTCCTTGGCTGCGATGCTGCGATGTTCGCGCCTGAACCACGGCGTGTCGCTGATGCGCAGGCTGCTGGCAGCGTATTTCTCGCCGCTGCCCGCAAAGCGTTTCAGAAAATCGAGTATCTTTTTGTTGTCGCGGGTGTCCAGCACGGCATTCGAGCCGAAGTGCTTGTCCAGCCCACCCATCAGGCTTTGCCAGTTCTCGGGCGATAGCATATGTGGGGGATAGGCGACGTGGCAGCTGCCGCACTCTTCCTGCCATTTGACATAGCCGGCCGACGGTGGCTTTTCGGTACCCGCCTGCGCCGGACTCATTCCCAACATCAACAGTAGTAACACTGCCCGCTTCATTCCCTGCCTCCTTGCGTGACGTACCGGTGCAGATTCGAACCTGCTCCCAGCCCGGCGAACCATGCGCCGGGCGCGCAGTGTACCCAATAATGCTTGCCTGTGTGCATGCACCGGAAATGTCGGGTGCGGCGGGCCCGGCCATAATCGTGGCCAGACCGGGCGGATAGTCGCTATGATTGCATCGCTCCAAATCCCAATGCATTGAAAAGGCTACACCCCGTGGAAAAACGCTACGAATATATTGCCCAACTTGTCGCCGTGGTCTTGCTGGTGGGAGGCTGCTTTCTGGTGCTAAAGCCGTTCCTGACTGCGACGCTGCTTGCCGCCGTGGTCTGCATCACGACCTGGCCGCTTTACCTCAAATTGCTGCATAGGCTGAAGGACAGGGAAAACCTGGCCGCGCTGACGATGACGCTGTCGCTGGTGTTGCTGCTTATCCTGCCGATGGCGCTGGTGGCTTACAACCTGGCCGATAACGTCACCTCCACATACGACGCGGTCCAACAGGTCGTCGAGAGCGGGCCGCCGGAAGCACCCGTCTGGCTCAAGGATCTGCCGCTTATCGGCGCATCGGCAGATGCCTACTGGAATCTGGTCGCCGGCAGCAAGACCGAATTGGCCGCACTGGGACGGCGCCTGTTGGAGCCCACCAAGGATTTCCTGCTGGCGGGCGGTATCATGCTCGGGCAGGGGGTGGTGGAAATGAGTCTGGCCGCCTTCATCAGTTTCTTCCTCTATCGCCAAGGTCTGGCTCTGGCGGGATTCGCCACCGTGGCAGTGGCGCATCTGGTCGGCAACAACTCCGGGAGCGTTCTGGATATCGTCAACAGCACGGTGCGCGGGGTCATGTACGGCATGGTGGGCACCGCACTGGCACAGGGTTTCGTCGCCACTATCGGTTTTGCCATCGCGGGCGTGCCCGCGCCTTTGCTGCTCGGCGTGGTCACCACCCTGTTTTCCCTGATTCCCGTTGGACCGCCGCTGATATGGGGCGCTGCGGCCGCATGGCTGTTCTTTCAGGGGGAAGTGGGCTGGGGCATCTTCATGCTGCTGTGGGGATTCCTGCTGATCAGCAGCGTGGACAACGTCGTGAAACCCATACTCATCAGCCGCAGCAGCAACCTGCCGTTCATTCTGGGCCTGTTCGGCGTCATGGGCGGCGTGCTGGCCTTCGGCTTCGTCGGCATTTTCATCGGCCCCGTATTGCTGGCGGTGGGGTTCAGCCTGATCAAGGAGTGGGAGGCTCGGGTCAGGGTGGGGTGAGGGAACTGAAATGAGTTTGCCGACTATGGACGATAAGCATCAGGAATTGGTTGGGTATGCAAATGCCGTGCGGATTGATAACATGTTCCCGCTACTTACATGGCTAGGGAGTTAAATCATGCAACGCACTACTATTAGTCTGGAACCCGAGGAACGGGACTGGCTCGCCCACCGAGCCGAAGTAGAGCGCGTTCCGCAAACGGAAGTGGTGCGTAGAGCATTGCAGCTTTATCGCAAGAAAGCGGAAGCTCGGGGAACGCAATCTTTCGAGGAATTGGCGCGACTCACCAGCGGCATTCGGCAGGGTGAGGACGGGCTGATTGCCCAGCAGCGTCTGCGCGATGAATGGAGCGGGCGTTGAAGTGCAATTACCTTCTGGATTCAGTTATTTTGATCGACCATTTCAATGGGAGATCGGAAGCGACTCAATTTCTGTTGGAAAACAGTGAGACGGCATCAATTTCCGTCATCACACGAGCCGAAGTGCTGACAGGTTTCGATCCTGCAGACGAGGTTTCGGCGAAAGCTTTTCTCAGTCTTTTCCCAACTTATCATTTGACGGAAGAGGATGCAGATCTGGCAGCAAGCTTGCGGCGAGAACATCGCTGGAAGTTGCCGGATGCCTTGCAGGCTGCGGTAGCAATCAACCGTCAATTGCTGTTGGTGACGCGCAACAGCAAGGATTTTGACCCGGCTCGCCACGCCTTTGTCAGCATTCCATATTTGCTAAGCGTAAAACAATCGTAAGCTGCACTGTGGTCCGTCAGGGACGCGTGTTCCGCACATATGCAGGCCGAAAGCCCAATAGCTGCGCGGCTCAAAGCCGTCAAGCGTATTATTCCGCGTGGCAATTTCTTCCGTGACTGATGCATCGCAGTGGTAAAATTCCGGCCGGATTTTTATCGCGGTCATCATGCAACCCTCCTTCGTTCACCTCCGTCTTCATAGCGAGTATTCCATCGCCGACGGTATCGTGCGCATTGGTGAAGCGGTAGGGGCGGCGAAGGCGGACGCCATGCCGGCGTTAGCGCTCACTGACTTATCCAACGTCTTCGGTTTAGTCAAGTTTTACAAGGAAACGCGTGGTGCGGGCATCAAGCCCATTGTTGGCTGCGACATGTTCGTGACCAACGACGCGGTGCGCGACCAGCCCTACCGTTTGTTGCTGTTGTGCCAATCCCATGCCGGTTATTTGCGCCTGTGCGAACTGATCACGCAGGCGTATCTGGAAAACCAGTATCGCGGCCGTCCCGAAATTCGCAAGGAATGGCTGCGCGCGGGAGCGGACGGTTTGATCGCGCTGTCCGGGGCGCACTTGGGCGAAGTCGGGGCCACGCTGATGAACGGCAATGCGGCGAGCGCGAAGGTCGCCGCGCAGGAATATGCCGGGCTGTTCCCCAACCGTTTCTATCTGGAAGTGCAGCGCTACGGCGCGCCGCGCGAAGAGCAACACCTGCGCGACACGGTGAAGCTGGCCGCGGAACTGGCGTTGCCGGTGGTGGCCACGCACCCGGTGCAGTTCATGACCCGTGACGATTTCAAGGCGCACGAGGCGCGCGTGTGCATCGCCGAGGGCTATGTGCTGAACGACAAACGTCGCGCGAAGCTATTCACCGATCAGCAATATTTCAAGTCGCAGGCCGAGATGGCGAAACTGTTCGCCGATCTGCCGGAGGCGCTGCAGAACAGCGTGGAGATTGCCAAGCGCTGCAACATCTCGCTGCGTCTCGGCAAGAACTTCCTGCCCGACTTTCCCACACCCAACGGCGAATCGCTGGACGATTTCCTGCGCAGCGAATCGCAGCGCGGTCTGGAACAGCGCATGCAGCAGCTCTATCCCGACGAGGCGCAGCGCGCGGCGAAGATGCCGGAATACCAGGCGCGGCTGGATTTCGAGGTCAACACCATCATCAACATGAAGTTCCCCGGCTACTTCCTGATCGTGGCCGACTTCATCCGCTGGGCGAAATCCTTCCGCGACGAGAAATTCCCCAATGGCGTGCCGGTGGGGCCGGGGCGCGGTTCCGGTGCGGGTTCGCTGGTCGCATATTCGCTGGGCATCACCGACCTCGATCCGCTGCGTTACGAACTGCTGTTCGAGCGCTTCCTGAATCCCGAACGCGTCTCCATGCCCGACTTCGACGTGGACTTCTGCCAGGACGGGCGCGAGCGCGTCATTGAGTATGTGCGCCACCATTACGGCCAGCAGAACGTGTCGCAGATCGCCACCTTCGGCACCATGGCCTCCAAGGGCGTGATCCGCGACGTCGGCCGCGTGCTTGATTTCCCCTACGGCCTGTGCGACCGGCTCTCCAAACTGGTGCCGCTGGACGGCGTGAAGCCGGTGTCGTTGGCGAAGGCTCGAGAGATGGAGCCGGAGTTCAACGCCATCATCGCCAGCGAAGACGGCGTGGATGAGTTGATGGAGCTGGGCGAGCGCCTGGAAGACATGACGCGCAACGTCGGCATGCACGCGGGCGGTGTGTTGATCGCGCCCGGCAAACTCACCGACTTCTGTCCGCTGTATTGCGCCGAGGGCAGTGAGAGCACTGTCAGCCAGTACGACAAGGACGACGTCGAAGCGGTCGGCCTGGTGAAGTTCGACTTTCTGGGCTTGCGCACGCTGACGATTATTGATTGGGCGGTGCGCTATATCAAAGGTTCGGGTGTCGAAGGAACGCAGAACTTTAACATCGACACCATCCCCCTCGACGACAAGCCGACCTACGACAAGGTATTCAAGAACGCGAACACGACGGCCGTGTTCCAGTTCGAGTCGCGCGGCATGAAGGACACGCTGATCAAGGCCAAGCCGGATTGCATCGACGACCTGATCGCCCTGAACGCGCTGTACCGTCCCGGCCCGATGGATTTCATTCCCGATTACATCAACTGCAAGCACGGGCGCCAGCAGGTGATCATGCCGCATCCGCTGCTGGAAAAAGTGGTCGGTAGCACTTACGGCATCATGGTGTACCAGGAGCAGGTGATGCAGGCGGCGCAGGTGGTGGCGGGCTATACGCTGGGCGGCGCCGACATGCTGCGCCGCGCGATGGGCAAGAAGAAGGCCGAGGAGATGGCCGAGCAGCGCAGCATTTTTGTTGCAGGCGCGGCGAAGAACAACATCGAAGAGAAGAAAGCGAACGAGATCTTCGACACGATGGAGAAGTTCGCGGGCTACGGCTTCAACAAATCGCACGCTGCCGCGTATTCGGTGGTCGCTTATCAGACCGCGTATCTCAAGTGTCACTATCCCGCCGCGTTCATGGCGTCGACCATGACCTCGGAAATGGTCAACACCGACAAGGTCAGTTTCTTCTATCAGGATACGGTGCAGCAGGGTGTTGCCATCTTGCCGCCGGATGTCAATTCGTCGGGCTTTCGTTTCGCTCCCGTGGATGAAAAAACGATTGCCTACGGTCTTGGCGCGATCAAGGGCACGGGCGAGAACGCGGTGGAAAACATCGTCGCGGCGCGCGCGGCAGGGCCGTTCAAGGATCTGTTCGATTTCTGCCACCGCGTGGACAAGCGCATCGTGAACCGCCGCTCTATCGAGGCCCTGATCAGGGCGGGTGCGTTCGACAAGATCAACGATCACCGCTACCAGTTGCTTGCCTCGCTGGATGCGGCGCTGGGCAGCGCAGAGCAGAAAGCGCGCGCGGCGAACCAGAACAGCCTGGTCGGCGACGACGAAGCGCACGCCATGCCGGTGCAGATGGCGGACGTGCCGCGCTGGAAAATGCGCGAACAGCTCGCGCAGGAAAAGACCGCACTGGGTTTCTACCTGAGCGGGCATCCGTATCAGGAGTTTGCGGCCGAGTTGTCGCATTTCGTGAAGCACAGGCTGGTGGATATCACGCCGGATCTGCTTCCCGCGCCGAGTTCCGGCAATGGGAATTATGGCGGGGGCGGCGGACGGCGCAATAATGCGAAATCGCTGGTGCTGGCGGGAATGGTGAACGGCGTGCGCATCCTGCAGACGCGCCGCGGCAAGATGGCCGTGATTACGCTCGACGACGGCAGCGCGCAACTGGAAATGACCGTGTTCAACGACATTTACGAGGCGAGCCGGCCCTGGATACGCGACGATGAGCTGCTGGTGGTGAACGGCAAAGCCAATATGGACGATTATTCCGGCAACATGCGCATCACGGCGGAGGAGTTGTACGACTTTGCCTCGGCGCGAGCCGTGTTCGCCAAACGCCTGGACATCTTCTGTTCCATGGACGACAAGATACGCGTTCCGCAACTGGCCGAAATCCTGAAACCCTACTGTGGCGGCAAATGCCCGGTGCAGATCAATTACCGCAACCTGATCGGCAGCGCGCCGCTGCGTCTGGGCGATGCCTGGCAGGTCACCTTGCCGGACGAACTGCTGGAGGGGCTGCGCACGATGTGCGGAGTGGACAACGTAAAAGTTGTCTACTCATAGGCACCGACTGGCGGCCGTACATAACCTTTTTCAAAAGCATGGATTAAGGGTGAATGTGTTAACCTTGATCCCGACAAGACTTAGCGGGTGCTGTATTTACCCGCCGGATCTGACCGGCTACAGACTCAGGGCATAAAACAACAAACCGCCCGGGATCAAATATGACTGCTCCGCGAGTGTTGCGGTGAGGCTAGGGGGATGTTCGCACGACGACAGAGAAGCGCAGGTTGGCGCCAGCGACCGGCAAAGCTGCCTGGTTGTGCGAACAATGCATGATTAATAAACCACACCAATTGATCGACATTGCCACCCGCGATGTCACCTGCCTCGCAGCCGATGCCAGCATCGGCGAGGCAGCGCGCCTCATGGCGCAGCGCCGCTTTTCCTCCATCGTGATCACGGACCAGACCAGGCGCCCGCTCGGCATTGTCACCGAACGCAACATCCTGCATGCCATGCGCGTAGGTTACTCGCCCGGCACCCTGTTGCAGATATGCATGTCTTCTCCCGTCATCGTTCTGCCCGGAAGCACCGACAGCCTGGATGCCTATCAGACCTGCTTGCGCGAGGGCATCCGCCATCTGGTGCTGGTGGACGAGTCGGGCGCGGTCTCGGGCGTGGTCAGCGAAACGGATTTCCGCCTGCGCCTGAACCTCACCGCCCTGGCCGGCCGGCGCCAGGTGATGTCCGTTGCCCAGAGCACGGTCACCAGCATGCCGGGACACAGCAGCCTGCTGCAGGCGCTCAACCTGATGCAGGCGCAGCGCGAGTCTTGCGTGGTGGTGGTCGAAGACGAAAAACCGGTGGGCATCGTCACCGAGCGTGACGTGGTGCGCTTTTATGCGCGCGAACCCGAGCGCATTGACGTTCCGCTTTTCGAACTGATGACCTCGCCGGTGCTGACCATACCCGCCGATGCCACCATCAACGAGGCTGCCGAGCGCATGCTTGAAAAGAAGGTGCGCCACCTGACCGTGGTGGACGGCGACGGCCGCATGCTGGGTCTGGTGAGCGAGCACGACCTGACGCAGACCATGGCATCGGGGCTGCGCGACGAAAAATTCGAAGTGGACGAAATCTTCCTGCGCACCTTCATCGACACCATTCCCGATCTGGTGTGGCTCAAGGATACGGAAGGGGTGTTTATGTCGTGCAACCGGCGCTTCGAGTTGCTGCTGGGTTTGAAGGAAGCGGAGATCGTCGGCAAGACCGATTACGATTTCGTCGGCAAGGAACAGGCGGATTTTTTCCGCGAACACGATCTCAAGGCGATGGCTTCGGACAAACCTGTCGTCAATGAAGAATGGCTGACCTTCGCGGCCGACGGCTATCGGGGGCTGTTCGAAACCGTGAAGACGCCGATGCGCGACAACAAGGGGCGGCTGATCGGCGTGCTGGGCGTGGCGCGCGACATCACCGGTCGCGAGCTAAGCGAGCGGCAATACCGGACACTGGCGGAAAACACACCCGACAACATCATCCGCTATGACAGGGAATGCCGCGTGCTATACATGAACCCGGCGCTGGCAGCGAGTCTTGCTGCCGAAGCATTGCCGGCACTCGGGGAAAGAAGCAGTGATACGCATCCGGATTACGAGATGGCGAAATCCATCCGGCGCGTGGTCGAACAGGTCATCGCCACGGGCGAACGGGCCGAGATGGAAATTCCGGTGCCTCACCCCAGTGGCGAACTGCATATCCACCATATCATTTATGTCGCCGAACGCGGCAGCAGTGGCGAGATCGTGGGCGCGCTTGGCATAGGCCGCGATATCACCCAGCGCAAACAGACCGAGAGACAACTGGAAGAATACCGGCAACGCCTGGAAGGGCTGGTCGTTGAAGAGTCCACCAAGTTCCGCGCGCTGGTGGAACAGTCGCTGGTTGGAATTTTCATCATTCAGGACGGTTTCTTCCGCTACGCCAATCCCGGCCTGCTCAAGATGCTCGGCTACGAAACGGAAGACGGCCTTGTGGATGCGGTGCACATCGGGCAGTTCGTCAAAGCCGAGGACAGGGCGCAGGTCGAGGAGAATATCCGCCGCCGCATCGACGGCGAAGAGCAGACGCTACGCAACAGTTTCACCGCATTCAAGCGCGACGGCACGCCCATGGTCGTCGATGCACACGGGCGCCGCATCGTGTATCAGGGGCGACCGGCTCTCATCGGCACGCTGGTGGACATCACCGAGATGCGGCGCAGCAAGGAAGAGCTCACGCAACTGGTGGAGGAGAAGTCGTCCCAACTGCGCCAGAGCGAGGAATTGCTGCGCACGCTGATCGAGGCCATTCCGGATGCCATCGAATTCAAGGACGGCGATGGGCGCTGGCTGGAATCCAATTCGGCCGCGCGTGCCGCGTTCGGCCTGGGCGATCAGTCGTGCCGGGGCAGAACCGACGCGGAGTTGTCGGAGATCGCCGATCCGCGCTACAAAGCCGCGCTGCTGCAATGCCACGAGACGGACGGGCAGGCATGGCAGGCGGGCGTGGCTTCGCGCGTGGAAGAAGTCATGCAAATTCCCGACGCGGGAAGGCTGACCTTCGACGTTATCAAGGTGCCGCTCTTCCATGATGACGGGAGCCGCAAGGGCCTGGTCATTGTGGGGCGCGACGTGAGCGAGTTGAAGCGCGCCGAGGAAGCGCTACGCCACAGTCTCAGCCAGTACAGCGAACTGGTGCGGAAAATCCCGGTGGGCATCTACAAATATCGCATGCGTTCGGACGGCAGTGCGGTCTTCGACTATGTCAGCCCGCGCTGGTGCGAGTTGCTCGACGTGACCGAAGCGGAAATCAGACGGGACCAGTGGGTGTTCCATGCGCGCATACACCCGGACGAGGCGGAGCGTTTCGAGCGCCTGAACGAGGCGGCCCGCGCCAGCCTGAGTCATTTTGTGTGGGAAGGGCGCGTGCGCCGGAAGAATGGCGAGATACGCTGGCTGCACATCGAGTCCCAGCCCACGCGACTGATAAACGGCGACATCCTGTGGGACGGCATCCAGTACGACGTCACCGACCGGCGCATGGCGGAAGAGGCGCTGCGCATTACCGCCAGCGTGTTCGACAACAGCCAGGAGGCCATCGTCATCACCGACGCGAACAACGCCATTGCCGACGTCAATCCCGCATTCTCGGTCATCACCGGCTACGGCCGCGACGAAGTGCTGGGCAAGAACCCGAAATTCCTGAGTTCGGGGCGCCAGGATGCGGCGTTCTACACCGCAATGTGGAAGTCGCTCGCGGAAGAGAAAGTCTGGCGCGGCGAAATATGGAACCGGCGCAAGAACGGCGAGGTGTACGCGGAGTTGCTTTCGATCTCGGCGATTTGCGACGACACCGGGCAGGTGCAGCGCCATGTCGGTGTGTTCTCGGATATCACGTATTTCAAGGATCACGAGGCCGAACTGAGCCTGGTCGCCAATTACGACGCGCTGACCGGCGTCCCCAACCGGCGCTTGCTGGCCGACCGTCTGAAGCAATCCGTTGCGCATGCGCAACGCAACGGCAAAATGCTGGCGGTTTGCTATATCGATCTCGACGGTTTCAAGGATGTAAACGACCACTACGGGCACGAGGCCGGCGACCGCCTGCTGGTGGATATTGCCGGCCGCCTGCAGGAGGCACTGCGCGCGGGCGACACGCTGGCGCGGCTGGGCGGCGACGAATTCGTGGTGCTGTTCAACGACCTGTCCGAGGGCGCGGAATGCTACCAGGTGCTGGATCGCATCATGCAGATCATCGCCGCTCCGATACTGCTTGCCGGCCACCAGGTTGGCGTGTCCGCCAGCATCGGGGTGACCTTCTATCCGTCGGACAACGAGGACGGCGATACCCTGCTCAGGCATGCGGACCAGGCGATGTACATCGCCAAGCAGACCGGCAAGAATCGTTATCACATCTACGATGCGATTCACGACCAGCGCGTGCGCTCGTTGCACGAATCCAGACGGCGCATTCTCGAAGGAATGGAGGGTGGCGAGTTCGATCTGTATTACCAGCCCAAGCTGGAGTTGTCCTCCAACAAGGTGGTCGGCGTGGAAGCGCTGATACGCTGGCAACACCCCGAGCGCGGCTTGCTGCTTCCGGCGGACTTTCTGCCCCTCATCGAGAATTCGGATCTGGAAATCAGGCTGGGCAAATGGGTACTGAATGCGGCGCTCGCGCAATTGCATGCCTGGGAGCAGGGCGGGGTGGCGATGGAAGTCAGCATCAACATTTCCGCGCGCCATCTGCAGTCGCCGGATTTCGTCGCGGAGCTGAAACACAAGCTGGAACAATATCCGAAACTGGCGCAGGGCCGTCTGCAGATCGAGGTGCTGGAAACCACAGCGCTGGAAGACATGGGGCAATCCTTCGAGATCATCAAGGCCTGCCGCGACATGGGTGTCAGCTTTGCGCTGGACGATTTCGGCACGGGCTATTCTTCTCTGGTTTACCTGCGCAAACTCGGCGCCGACACGCTCAAGATAGACCAGTCCTTCGTGCAGAACATGGCAACCAACGAAGGCGACCGCGCCATCGTGCAGGGCGTGATTGCGCTGGCCAAAACCTTCAACCGCACGACCGTGGCCGAAGGAATGGAAGACCCGAAGCTGGTGCAAACGCTCGCGGATATGGGTTGCGGCTACGGGCAAGGTTACGGCATCGCCTATCCCATGCCGGCGGGCGAATTTCTCGACTGGTTCAGGAAGCGCTGAGGGGCGACGTTACGCTGCTAGTCCTCCGCCATCAGGCGCGCAAGGCATGGTGAGCAACAGGGTTATCGGGTCTTCGCCTTGTTTTATCGACACTTTAGTTTGTATCCTCTCCTGAACGCACGGCACAGTCCGGACACCACAAACGCTAGGTATTGTTACCTAGGAATTAATCCGAAAATTTGGTGTAGGATAAACACGGCAGCGGGTAGTTGTCGTGTCTGGTGCCCGGGGAGCTTGTGACTAAACTTTTAAAGGCGGAGAAAAAATGAAGAACACAATTCGATTGGCAATTATTGCGGCATCCATGTTGGCCGCCCCTTATGCAATGGCGGAAAAGGGTATGTGGGAAATGTCTGTTGCAGGGAGTATTGAGAGTACGACGAGCGATGTCGATACGGGGTTTGGTACTTCATCCTCGGACTCGACAAATACGTTCATTAACGTTGATGTCGGTCGCTATTTCACTTCCAGGCTGGTTGGCCGCGTGAATCTGTCCGTATTCGGCAACGACTCGGGTAGCAGCGAGTCGCTCGGTACGGCAGTGGGCGTGGGCGTGAAGTATTACTTCGCCGATTCGGCAAAATCGCAATGGGTGCCGTTCGTGCAGGGAGGCTTCAACGTGGTTGCGGTGGATAACACTTCGGCCGGTACATCGACCAGCTTTGGTGGCGTGGGTATGGTGGGCGGTGGCGGCGTGTCCTACTTCATTACGGAAGAAGTTTCGGCGGATGCCGCGCTGCAACTTTTCTATAACACGCTGACTTCGTCGGATTTCGACATGACCCAATCCGGGTCACGGGTGCTTTTCGGCCTGACTGCCAGATACTAATCCGGGCAACAACAGGCCGCATTTGCGGCCTGTTTTTTTAACGGGAATTTTCCGGAACGGTTCCAAATGAAATTGCTATTCCGTGCATTGATTCTGGTGTTGTGTTTTAGCGTTTTGCCGGCGAGTGCCGAGCAGGAGAAAGTCGCAATCGTCGTTTACGGACAGAATGCCGCCGCCAAGCAGTATTTGCGCGTTGCGCAGACGCGTATGGAGCAACTGCTCAGCGACAACGGCGTGATCGTCCTCGATCAGAAAAAAGCCGAAGAACTCAAAAAATCCTGGGCCCGTTTGGGCGACCCGGGCGCGCTGATTACAGCCGAAGATTTCGTCGAGAATGCCGGGCGTTTCCAGATATCCGGGATATATAGAGTCTATCTGGGTGTAGGCAAAACCAGCGGGCTGTCTTCCATCTTCACGGCCACTGCGGTCGCCGATATCCGCTTTATCGGCGAAGACGCAAAAATCAAATCGTCGGCTTCTGCGCCCATGGGCACCAAGGGCATGCCGCCCTCCGACGGCTTGACGGAGTCGGCCGCAGTGAATAATGCGATCCAGCGCGCGGTCGATATTGCGGTGGAAAAATTCGGCCTGCAAGTGATGGATGTCACCAATCCCAGACTCGTCAAATTCTCGCTGAAAAACATCGCCGAACTGGCCGCCGATGCGGTCGAGGTCGTGCCGCCGCCGCTGCGCGCCGTAGATGACGACATGGTGAAATACGCGAAATTGAAGTCGGACGATTCGATCTCCGAAGAGCCCACCTGCGTGAGGGGTTCCACCGATGGCCGCATGGGCGCCATTGGCACCTATATCATGAATACGACGTTCGCCTTCGGCAGACCGACGCGCACCTATGCATCCCAGTTGCACATCGTGGACATGGATGCCAGAAATGAAGTCGAGCATTTCGACGTTTCGATCAAGGATCAGCGTTATCAGAAGGGCGGATCGAAAATCACGGATTGCAGGTTCCTGCAAACATGGCGCTACGTCGCCGCCGTTTCGCAAAGCCATCTGATCTTCGCCGATACGGAGCGCGGCGTGGAACTCGGCAGGGTGTACTTCGAAGACTCGTTCGACAAACCGTTGCTGACGCATCTGCGTTCCGGCGGAAACGACTATCTGCAGGTTTCCGAAGGCACGCGCCACCTTTATTATCAGATTGCGCGCGATTAGTGTCGCGCCGGTTCAGACAGATGTGCGGGATTTCCAAGGACAGATACTCATGATGCTTCGCGCTGCATTATTTGCCGCCTTCGCCGGGTTGTGGTTTTCCTCGACGGCATTCGCCGTGCAATGTTCCGGCAGCGGACCCCGGCCCGACTGGGTGGATAGCCCGGAATCCGTCACCGAAGAGCATTTGTTTGCCGCAGGCGTATCGGACGATCCGCAGGCCCCGCTGGCCGAGCGCATTGCGACGGCCAAACAGAATGCGCTGAAAAACCTTTCCGAGATGATCGAGGTTTCCGTCAAAAATTCCCTGGTGCTGGAGCAGTCGAGCCGCAACGTTGCCGGGACGGAACTCACCGATTCCAGTTTGCAATCCATCACCAAGACATCGACGAATGCGTCATTGCGCAACGTCGAATCCGTCGCAACCTGGGAAGACCCCAAAACCTGTTCGATCTGGCTGCGCGCAAGAGTCTCTAAAAAACACGTGGAGCAGGGCAAGCGCGAAGGGCTGGCCAAAACGCTGTTCGGCGTGCTGAACGAGCAATTGGCGGTAGTGCAAAATGAAGGCGCGTCCCTGAACGGCCGCTTGTCCGCCGTGGATGCCGCGCTGGAAGTGTTGCCGCGCATTGCGCTGGAATTCATTCCCGAGGCCAGTTCGGCGGAGCACTATGCACGGCTGTTGAACGGTTTCAAACGCGATCTGCAACAGACGCGCGACGATCTGGACCAGGCCAAAGCGGCACTGGCTGCGGCCGACTTGCAGGTCAACCAGGCCTCGGGGCAGACCGGTGAGGTAGAAAAATCCAGGACGCTCGTCGCTGCGGCCGGCGCCTACAAGGGTTTGCTGGCGAAGCATGGCGGCGGCTTGCCGCCGGTATTCGAGCCCGGGGATATCCTGTTCAAGCTGGGCGAGGTCGAAGAATTGAGGAAAAGCGCCTGCGGCGCCAAGAGCTATTTTCAGCAGGCCGCAGACTCGAAACAACTCAACGACCGGCGCGAGATCGCCCGGAAAAAAGCCGAGACGCTGGTCTGCTCGGCCGAGGAAATGGAAAAGACATTGTGGCGCCAGTATTTCGAGGGCCGCGCCACCACGCTCGTCTGCTATTTCAATTCCGGCACCGACCGGGGCGCATGGAACAAGGCGTGCGACAGCCTGAACAATGTCATCCGCCCGCTGGGCGCGGATGTCGAGGTCAGGATGCAAGCGCTCTCCGCGCCGCAACTGCAGGCGTTACAGAAGGGCGAGATTCCGAAAAGCATGGGCGAACCGGGCAAGCTGGTGCTGGGCGTGGTGGCGCTGGGGAAGATGCGCAACCGCGCGGACCGGGACCCGCAGGGCCGCGGCCGCGAATACCAGTTCGAGGGCGGGATGACCACTTTCCTGCTGGAGAACGGCACGCCCGTTTTTGCGGATCGCTTCCAGGGCACGACGGGGTGGAATCCGATTTCGCAGGAAATGGTCATGGACGTGCTGGGCATCAACGTGATCAAACGCTGGCGCGAAAAATTTTCCAGATTCCTGCGCCACGAGTTGAACTAGCGGCGGCCGGAGACAAGACATACACGGAGGCATGATGCGTATCCAGCAGATGTGTAGGTTGGGCAAAGCGCAGCGTGCCCAACATTGACAACGATGCCTGTTGGGCACGCTGCGCTTTGCCCAATCTACATGAATGCATGACAGCAGTTAGCACCAAACAACATGATTCGTTATTTATGAATTGCAATACTGGTGGCGGATGTTGACGAGATAGACACGGAGGCATGATGCGTATCCACAGTTCGATTTTGGTACTTGCGGCGGGCCTGTTCGGCAGCCTGGCCGCCGGCGGGTGTTTGGCCGGCGAAGCGATAGAGGTCGTCAGAGCCGAGGGCGATGTTGCGATCACACAGCAGGACCAGCCGTCGCGCAAGGTTTTCACCAAGAGCGTACTTCCCGCGCGCCACTATCTGGTCACCGGGCCGAATGGCCGGGCCGTGGTCAAGGTCGGCGATGTTGGATATATCGTGGTCGAGAAGAACAGCAAGATCGAAGTCGACAAGTCCGGCGATTACGCGGGTATATTTCGCCATGTAACGGGGATGATTTATTACGCGCTGAATGCGATACAGGGTTCGCAACGCCCCGTGGGCGTCAAGACCGCCACGGCGACCATAGGCGTGCGCGGCACCCGCTTCCTGGTTGCCGACTTGCCGGAGCGCAAGGAGATCGGGATGCGCAAGGGTCTGGTGAGCGTCACGAGTCCGGGCGAGGCGTACGAGATACACCGGCAAACGCAGGAAGACGAATTCGAGGCATTCAAAAAAGAAGCGAGCGATGCCATCGCCGAAGAGAAGCGCAACTTCTCCGAGTACAAGGCTAAAACGCAACGCGAGTTCATCGAATTCAAGCGCGAATTCGCGCTGGGTGCCGACAGGATGGCAACGTTCGACGGGAATGTGGTGACCGAGCGCGCGTTGAGCGACGAGTCCGGCAAGGACATGGAAAGCCTGGAGAACTATGCGGCGGAGTGGCTCAAGGAAGTGCACGACTGATTGCGTGCTTTGCGGCAGCGCAGTTTCAGCAAGACATGATTGCCGATTGATGGATTGAGGGTTCGATGGCGCGAATGCCGTGCCAGTATTTGTGGGTGTTTATTAAACTAAGGAGATATTTCATGCGCAACATACTTTTCGTCACGTTTTCTGCGGTTGCTTTGATAGGCCTGTCAGGCTGCGCGAGCGCTCCCGCCAAGGTGGAGCCGGTAGCCGCAGTACCATCCTGCATGTTCCCGAATTCGAGGGAAGCGGCGCCGGGTTGGGTTTGCGACGAGCCGGTTGACGGTGTAGCCGTGACGGCAGTGGGCTCGGCACCGAAATCACAGGCGGGTATCGCCTTCGTAAAACAGATGGCCGCAGCCGATGGGCGCGTACAACTGGCCCAGATGATGCGCATCCAGGTGACCAACATGATCAAGCAGTATGCCGAAACGACTGGCGCGGCGGATCAGGCCACGGTCGATCAGGTCAACAGCTCGGTGACCAAACAGATTACCAATGAAACGCTGGTCGGAACCCGGTTGCTGAAAAGCGTGACCGGCCCGGATGGAACGCTGTATGTCCTCGTCGGACTCGATGCGGCCAGCGCGCAACAGATCACCGAAGCGGCGATCAAAACCAGCCAGAACAACGACAAGGCTGCTTGGCAGCAATTCCGCGCACAAAAGGGACAGGACGAACTGGCGGCTGATATAGCCAAACAGAAAGTCGAGCCGGTGGCGGCTTCCCCCGAGGCAGACAAGCCCAAGAACTGATCGCGCAAACATGCGGCAGCCGGGCCGTGGCGGCGCGTTCGCACGGCACCGGGATGTTTTCAGAATTGTTTTGATATCGACTGGAGGTCATCATGAATAAATTTTTGCTAGTGTTGTTGTCTGCCGGAATCGTGTTTGCCGCTTCGGGTTGCACCAGTGCCAAGGACAAGGACGATTGGCAGCAATACCGCGCGAAAAAAAGCCAGGAAGAAATGGCTGCCGATGTGGCAAAGCAGAAGTCCGAAGCCGAGAAGAAGTAAAGCGCGACCCTGCCCGAATAATCCGTGAGCCACCCGTCCGGAATGAGGCTGCGTTCTGTGCCCGTGTTGCTCGCGGTTGTGTCGGTTTGCGCCGTTCTGCCGGGCGGGCCGTGCGCCGCCGCAGATGATTTCAAATCCTTCCGGGAGCGGCAGCAGCAGGAAGTGCAGCAGCAAAAAGCCGAATTCCAGGCATACAAGGAACAGCAGGATGGCGAGTTTGCGGAATACCTGAAAAGCCAGTGGCGCGAATTCGAGACTTTTCAGGGCAAGGTCCGCATCAAGGAACCCAAGCCCCGGCAAGTGCCGGTGGTGGCGCCCGCCGCGCCGGCACGGCCAATCACAAAACCTCCGCAGCCCGTCGCGCCGCCTGTCGCACCTCCAGCCCCTGCGCCGGTCGCTCCCATCGTTCAACCTGTATTGACGCCGCCGCCCCCGCAACCGAAACCGCTGCCGGTGGCCGCGAACACGGTCGAACTGGCTTTTTACGGCAACCCGGTGCGCTTCGTCTACGATCCGCTGTGGAAAACGTACCGCCTGTCCGGCGCGGCCAAGCCCGAGGCAATGAGCGCATTCTGGGCGACGATGAGTGGTAGCCGTTATGAACCGACGATACAGGCGGTCAACGAAGCGCGACGCACGCTGAAACTGGACGACTGGGGACATGTGACGCTGTGGCGCAGTGTCGTGCAGGCGCTGCAGCCGGAACGCAGGGCGGAGCAGAACCTGCTGTTGTGGTACTTCCTCGTAAAATCAGGTTACGACGTTAGACTCGGCTATTCGGGCGCGGACGTGCATCTGTTCGTGGCCGTCAAGCAGCAGGTGTATTCAACCAAGTTCACGGCGGTCGGGAGCCAGACTTACTACGCGGTGCTGGATGAGGATCGCGGCAAGAGCATACGCAGTTTCTATACCTATGAAGCCAGTTATCCGAACAAGCTGAAACCGCTCGACATCCAGTCCGCCGCGACCGGCTTCACGCGCACTGTGCCGGCGCAGCGCGCCCTGAGTTTCGATTACCGGGGCGAGGCGATTGCATTGAACGTGCCTTACGACCGCAGGCTGGTGGAATACATGGGCTCGTTTCCGCAATCGGAATTCGAACTGTATTTTGATACCGACGGCAGCGCGCTGATACGCGGCAACCTGCTGGCCGACCTGAAGAAACATACCGCGAAAATGGACGAGGAAGAGGCGGTGAATTTCCTGCTCGCCTTTGTGCAAAAAGCGTTCGCCTACAAGACCGACGCGGACCAGTTCGGCTACGAAAAATATTTCTTCGTCGAAGAATCCCTGTTCTTTCCCTATAACGACTGCGAAGACCGCTCGGTGCTGTTCGCGTGGCTGGCGCATGAACTGCTTGGCATCAAGGCGGTCGGCCTGCTCTATCCCGGGCACATGACCACAGCCGTGACGCTCAAACGGGTGAAAGCGGAGTTTGCCACGGTGGACTTTCAGGGGCAGCGTTACGTCGTCGCGGACCCGACCTACATCGGTGCGACGGTCGGCATGGCGATGCCTTCCTATGCGAACCTGAAGCCCAGCCGCGTGGTCGAGATACTGCACTGAACATGCTGCCCGCCTGCATGGGCCGCAATATCGGGTTCCTTTCTTGAATAGCCCACGACTGGCGGAGTAGAATCGGCCCACTGTCGCAGCGCATTCAACCGAGGGATACAAGAAACGCCAGATGGACTTCAATAGTGTGTTGCCGCTGGATGTTGTTGGCTGGCTAGTCCAGTTCTGGATCGTGCTCGGTGTGGCAGGGTTAGCGCTGCAACGCGCGCCGCACCTGATCAACAGTATTCTCTTTCCGCTAAGTGCCCTCGCGTCCCTGCTGCTGGCAGCCACGGGCTTGTGGGCGCTGGCAGCCGCACCCAACGTCATGGTGCTGCCGCTGGGCTTGCCCGATCTTCCGTTTCACCTGCGTCTCGATCCGCTTTCCGCATTCTTTCTGATCCTGCTGGGTGGCGCATCGCTCGGAGTATCCCTGTTCAGCGCGGGTTATTTCAAGAGCATGGCGGGCGGCACGCTGGGTCTGTTATGTCTGGAGTATCACCTGTTCCTCGTCGGCATGACCCTGGTGCTGCTGGCGGACGATGCCTACATGTTCATGGTGGCGTGGGAGACCATGGCATTGGCTTCCTACTTCCTGGTCACCACCGACCACGCCATTCCCGACATCCGCAAGGCGGGCTATCTCTACTTGCTGATTGCGCATGTGGGAGCGATTTCAATTCTGTTGAGTTTCGGCGTGATGCAGGGCGGCAACGGCATTGCCGCCTACACCTTCGACGCGATGCGGTCCGCGCACCTGACCGAGTTCTGGTCCTCGGCGGCATTCCTGCTGGCCCTGTTCGGTTTTGGCGCCAAGGCCGGCGTGCTGCCCATGCATGTGTGGCTGCCGGAGGCGCACCCCGCCGCGCCCTCGCCGGTGTCCGCGCTGATGAGCGGTGTGATGCTCAAGACCGCGATCTACGGCATCCTGCGCGTGACGTTCGATTTGCTGGACACGCAACTCTGGTGGTGGGGCGTGCTGGTGCTGGCGTTGGGCCTGATCACTGCGATCTTCGGCGTGATGTTCGCCGCCGTGCAGGGCGACATGAAGCGCCTGCTCGCCTATTCCTCCATCGAGAACATCGGGCTGCTGCTGGTGGGCATCGGCCTGACCATTATTTTCCACGTCTACGGCAAGGACGCGCTCGCGGCGCTCGCCCTGATCGCGACGCTGTATCACAGCCTGAACCACGCCATGTTCAAGAGCCTGCTGTTCGTCGGCACGGGCGCCATCCTGCACTCCACCGGCGAGCGCAACAGGGGGCGCCTGGGCGGCTTGATTCATCGCATGCCGTGGGCGGCGGGGCTGATGCTGGTCGGTGTGCTGGCCATCTCCGGCTTGCCGCCGCTCAACGGTTTCGTCTCGGAATGGCTGCTGCTGCAGGCTTTCCTGCTGTCGCCGGGATTACCCAACAGTTACATCAACATGCTGGTGCCGGTGGCGGCTGCGGTGATCGCGCTGGCGGCGGCGCTGGCTGCGTATGTGATGGTTAAATTTTATGGCGTGATTTTTCTGGGCCAACCGCGCGAGAAAGTGCTGGAACACGCGCACGACGCGGGCAACTGGGAACGCAGCGGCATGATCTGGCTGGCGCTGGTCTGCGTTGTGCTGGGCCTGGCGCCCGTGTACGTGGTACAGCAGATCGACCTCGTTTCGCACATGCTGATCGGTTCCGGGCTGGGTAATGCGGCGGCCGGCTGGATATTTCTGGCGCCCGTGGATACCGAGCGCGCCAGCTACAGCCCGTTGTATTTCCTGTTGGCGGTGCTCGGTGTGATGCTGCTCGTCAGTGTGCTGGTGCGGCGTTTGTACCACGGTCGGTTGCGGCGCAGCGCGGTCTGGGATTGCGGACTCCCGGCGCAGACCGCGCGCATGCAGGATACTGCCGAGGGTTTCGGACAGCCGATACGGCGCATCTTCGAACCGTTCTTCAAGATCGAAAGGGATGTGCCGAGTCCGTTCGACACGCATCCGCGCTATCACGGGCAAACCGATGACCGGCTGTGGCATATCCTGTACCTGCCGATCAAGCACCTTACCGAAAAATTCTCGTCGTGGGCCGGGTTGCTGCAGCACGGGCGCATCCATTTGTATCTGACTTACACGTTCGTCACGCTGATCGTTTTGTTGGTGTTCGTATGATGGAAAACTACAGCCTGCTTTTCGCCATCCTGTTCCAGCTCGCGCAACTGCTGCTGGTGGTATTGCTTGCGCCGTTGCTGACCGGATGGGTCAACCAGTGCCAGGCCTGGCTGCAGAACCGAAGCGGCGCGGGCGTGCTGCAGCCGTACCGCGTGCTGCGCAAACTGTTCCACAAGGATGCGGTGCTGGCGCACAACGCCTCGTGGCTGTTTCGCGTCACGCCCTACATCGTGTTCGGCTGCATGTGGCTGGCGGCCGCGATCATTCCCATCATTGCGCTGGACTTGCCGTTCTCGCAGGCCGCCGACGTGATCGCGCTGGTAGGCGTGTTCGCGCTGGCGCGCGTGTTCATTTCGCTGGCCGCAATGGACATCGGCACCGCGTTCGGATCAATGGGCGCCAGGCGCGAGATGCTGGTGTCCTTCCTGGCCGAGCCGGCGCTGCTGATGGTGTTGTTCACCGCCTCCATGATCAGCCAGTCCACCCAGTTGCCGCGCATCGTGGAGACATTGGCGCACCACCAGTTCATCCTGTATCCGAGCCTGGCCTTCGCCGGATTGTCGTTCGTGATCGTGCTGCTGGCAGAGAATGCGCGCATCCCGGTGGACAATCCGACGACCCATCTCGAACTGACCATGATCCACGAGGCGATGATTCTGGAATATTCGGCGCGCCATCTGGCGCTGATCGAATGGGCCAGCAGCCTGAAATTGTTTGCGTATATTTCCATCGGCATCGCGCTGTTCCTGCCGCACGGCATCGCCGAGGCGGGCAACTGGGCGGGACTGCCTTTGGCCATTTTCCTGCTGCTGCTGAAACTGATGCTGGCGGGTGCGGGGCTGGCCGTGCTGGAAACGGTGATGGCCAAGATGCGTATTTTCCGCGCGCCCGAATTCCTCGGCACCGCCTTCCTGCTGGCCGTGCTCGGTCTGCTCATCCATTTCCTGCTGGGGGCGTAACGTGCATATTCCGTTCACCCTGCAAATCATCAACCTGCTGGCGGCCCTGCTGCTGCTGATTGCCTTCGCCATGCTCGCGCAGCGCCGCATCCTGTCGCTGATCAACTTGTTCGCCTGGCAGGGCGCGCTGTTGGCGCTCAGCACCTTTATCGTGGCGTATTCCACGGAACAGCATCATCTCTATTATTCGGCCGGTCTCACGCTGCTGCTCAAGGTGCTGCTCCTGCCCTGGCTGCTGCACCGGCTGATACGCAAGCTGAACGTGCGCTGGGATGTGGAAACGCTGATCAACATTCCGACCACCATGCTGGCCGGTTTGGCGCTGGTGATCTTCTCTTTCAATCTGGCTGCGCCGATTGCGCAACTGGCCGAGGGCATCACGCGCGGACTGATCGGTATCGCGCTGGCCTGCGTGCTGCTGTCGCTGCTGATGATGCTGACAAGGCGCAAGGCGGTGTCGCAGGTGGTCGCCTTTCTGTCCATGGAAAACGGCCTGTTCTTCGCCGCCACCAGCGCCACGCAGGGCATGCCGCTGGTGGTGGAACTGGGCATCGCGCTCGACGTGCTGGTCGCCACCTTCCTCTTCGGTGTGTTCTTCTTGCAGATCCGCGAGACTTTCGACAGCCTGGACATCACCCATATGGAGAAGCTCAAGGATGATTGACCTGCAACTCATGGCGCTGCTGTTGATCCCGCTGCTGGGCGGGGCGCTGCTGGCCGTGTTCGGTTCGCGCAACTGGGCGGCCGAACTCAATTCGCTGATGAGCTTTCTCACCTTCGCCGCCTCTGTGGTGCTGACCGTGCGCGTGATCGATTCCGGCCCGCAGGTCGCGTTCAACGAACAGTTTTTCATCGACCAGTTCAACGTGTTCCTGGTCGCGCTCACCGCCTTCGTCGCCTTCACCACCTCGCTGTTCTCGCGGCCCTACATGCGCATTGAGCAGCACCACGGCAAGCTCACCACCGGTATGCTGCATCTGTATTACAGCATGTACCAGTTGTTCACCGTCGCCATGCTGGTCGCGCTCACCACCACCAACATGGGCATCGTGTGGGTTGCGATGGAAGCGGCCACGCTGACCACCGTGCTGCTGGTGTCGCTGTACCGTACCCCGGCCAGCCTGGAAGCCGCGTGGAAATATTTCATCCTGTGCGGCGTCGGCATCGCGCTCGCGCTGTTCGGCACCATCCTGCTGTATTTTGCCGCCGAGCGCGTCTTGGGCCAAGGGGGCACCGCGCTGCTGTGGACGCACCTGAATGAAGTAAAAGGCGATCTGGAACCGACCGTGTTAAAACTGGCATTCATCTTCCTGCTGGTCGGCTACGGCACCAAGGTCGGCCTGGTGCCGCTGCACAGTTGGTTGCCTGACGCGCATGCCGAGGGCCCGACGCCGGTCTCCGCCGTGCTCTCCGGCCTGCTGCTCAACGTTGCACTGTGCGCGGTGGTGCGCAGCAAAGTGCTGGTGGACGGCTCGCTGGAGAAT